>ONCS01000017.1 GCA_900316375.1 uncultured Succinatimonas sp.
AACGCGAACCCGTCGAATCCCCATATAGGAAACTATATGGGGCGGTAGGAATCCCCTTGCTTTAGCAAGGGGAGGATGTCAACCATATTTACCTAGAGTCAATGGAGACAAGCTTTGCAGCAAAACCACTGGGGGGGGGTAAAAATAATCCTATAATTCAAAAGCTTAACAAGCTTGCGCTAGGCAACGAATGCTTTAGCGATGACAGTGGTGTCATCAACGGTGCTCATGCTTTAAGTGGAGCTACCTGGACTATGGGTTCTATCTTTGCCCATGAAACAGGACTTCCTTTGAAGATCCCAATGAATACAGCTAATCGAAAAGACACCGACCGCTTCTTCTATCAAAAGGTTAAAGCACTACCTGATATTCTAAAAGACAATGGCTACAAGAGCTATGTGGTATGTGGCGGTGATACTAAGTTTTCAGGTGTGAACTACTATTACCAAGATCATGGTGATTACCAGATTTATGATTACAACCACTATAAAGAAATTGGCGTGCTACCTTCTGATTATTTTGTGTGGTGGGGATATGAAGATAGAAAGGTATACGAGTACGCTAAAAAAGAGCTTTTAAAGATTGCCAAAAACTCTGAGCCTTTTAATTTTCAGCTAGTTACCTTAGATACCCATTTTGAAGATGGATACCTCTGTCCTGACTGCCCTCATGATTTTGATGATCAGTATGCAAATGTGTACAGATGCGCTGACAATAAGATTGACGATTTTATCAAATGGTGCCAACAGCAGGATTTTTACAAAGATACTGTCATCGTGATCACAGGCGATCATCCAACAATGGATAAAGACTTTTGTGATGATTTAGAGCCAAATTATGACAGGCGCAATTTTGTAACCATCATCAACGCTGATAAAGAAAAGGAAATTAAAACTTACAGAAACTACTCAAGCTTTGACATGTTCCCAACCATGCTCTCTGCCTTAGGCTTCAAAATCGAAGGTGATAAGCTTGGCTTAGGAGTTAATCTTTACGGTCATGAGAAAACTTTACTTGAGACCTTTAACAAAGATGAAATCAACACCGAGCTTGCTAAAAAGTCAACATTTATGGATAAGCTAGGTCAGATTATCGATGTGGTCGCACTTGAGAACAATTATAAAAATATCAATGACTTGTTTAAAGGTTTAATTAAGGTCAATCATGAGAGAAACTTAATTACCGTGATCTGCCAGTCTGAAAATAGCACTGGTGTATTTAATGAGGAAACTATTGAGCTTGCGCAAAAGTTAGGACTTACAGACTTAGTTACCAAAGTTAAAAACAAAGATGACTTTGGCTCATACATGGCCTACATCACGCACAGCAAGACCAAAGATAGGTATTTAAATTGCGCAACCATCTTCTCTGATAAAGTCGATGGCCACAAAATTCAAGGTATTGCTTTAAACTACAATTTAGTAGGTCAAATCATGGGCACCATGCTTATTGATAACGCCTACTTTACAAATTTGTCACCTGGTGTAAATGTGCTTATATTAAACCTCAACACCGGCATGGTTGAAAGCTCATATACTTTCCATGATGGCAAGGTGGTGAAATGCTATTAGTTTAGTACTAAAATTACCCCCACAAACAACAAGGCCCCAAGATTTCTCCTGAGGCCTTTAAAACAATCTAACTTAAATTAGATGTACTTAAACTTAATTTCCTTGATCTTCTCAGACCAGATCTGAGGACCAATGTGGTGAATTGAGTTACCCTCGCTGTCTACAGCAACAGTTACAGGCATATCCACAACCTTGTACTCACGGATAGCTTCCATACCTAAGTCTTCAAAAGCTAGAACCTTAGCTTCCTTAATTGCCTTAGATACTAAGTATGCAGCACCGCCAGTTGCCATTAAGTAAGCAGCCTTGTGCTTCTTAATAGATGCAATAGCCTCAGGGCCACGCTCTGACTTACCGATCATACCGTAAAGACCAGTCTCTGATAACATGGTCTCAACAAACTTATCCATACGAGTTGAGGTGGTAGGACCAGCAGGACCTACAACTTCATCACCTACAGCAGGTACTGGTCCTACGTAGTAGATAAACTTCTTGTGGAAATCAACACCATCAGGTAGTGGCTTGCCTTCTTTAATTAAGTCGCAAACACGCTTGTGAGCAGCATCACGACCAGTTAGGATGGTACCTGATAATAATAAGGTCTCACCCATCTTCCAAGAAGCGATCTCTTCTTTAGTGATAGTATCTAGGTTTACACGCTTTACGTTACCACCAGCACCACCGATATCGATATCTGGATAGTCATCAAGTGATGGAGGAGTAAAGGTTGCAGGACCTGTACCATCTAACTCAAAGTCAATGTGACGGGTAGCTGCGCAGTTAGGAATAATGGTAGTTGCCTTTGATACAGCGTGGCATGGGTAGGTCTTAACTTTAACATCAAGAACAGTAGTAATACCACCTAAACCTTGAGCACCGATACCTAACTTGTTGATCTTATCGTATAGCTCTAAACGTAGCTCTTCTTCAGCATTCTTAGGACCACGAGCGATTAACTCTTGAATATCGATAGGATCGTTTAAAGCCTCTTTTGCTAAAATAGCTGACTTCTCAGGGGTACCACCTACACCGATACCGATGATGCCTGGAGGACACCAACCTGCACCCATATGAGGGATCTGTGATAGTACATAATCTACAACAGAATCTGATGGGTTTAGCATACGCATGTGGGTCTTGTTCTCAGAGCCACCACCTTTAGATGCAATCGCAACTTCAACCTTATTGCCGTGTACCATTTCAATGTGTACAACAGTTGGAGTGTTATCTTTAGTATTGATTCTCTTACCTAGAGGATCCATCAAGATTGACTTACGTAATGGATTAGTCTCGAAGGCATAAGCACGACGAGTACCTTCATCAACCATTTCCTGAATGGTCATGTCACCTTCAAAGCGAACATCCATACCAATCTTTACAAAGCAGGTAACAGCACCTGTATCTTGGCATAGTGGACGGTGACCAATAGCACACATCTTTGAGTTAACTAAGATCTGTGCAATAGCGTTCTTTGCTGATGGATTTTGTTCAATTTCATAGGCATGTTTCATAGCCTTTAAGAAATCACTTGGGTGATAGTATGAAATGAACTGGATCGCATCGCATACTGACTCGATAAAATCTTTTGTTTTAATCAATGTAGTCATGAGTGGTACTTTCCTTTGTTTATGTTACAAAACATCTTGTTAATTTTAGTACAAACGATTACAAATACCTAGTTTTAAATGAAAAAATGAGAAGTATTTCAGCAAAGAAAGAGTGAATGTATCTATAGGAGCGAAGATCTTACTTTAAGTAAATATAAGCTTGATAATTGAGAATTCTAATTATGTGAAAAATTTTCATGAGTATCTTTTGGACTTTTTTAAGTTTTAATATCAATATTTGTGAATACTTCACAAATTTAATTAGGAAATCCTATTAAAATACCATATAATAATGCAAAAAAAATTTCTATAAAGGTTTTAGAATGTTACTTGAATTCTCTTGCTCTAACCATAAGTCTATAAAAGAAACAATTAGTTTTTCTATGATAGCAGGAAAAGATAACACCTTCGAAGATAAACTTTTGCAGTATGACAAATATAGAGTTCTTCGTAGCAGTGTTGTGTACGGTGCAAATGGATCTGGAAAAAGTAATTTTATCGATGCTGTAGCCTTTACAAGAAATCTTGTATTAAACAGTATCAAGCATCAGCCAGGAGATGGTATCAGACAGCAACTTCATCAATTATCCAAAAGTGATGATATAAGTCAATATGCGATGCAGTTCACAAAAAATAACATAAGATATTCATATGGTTTTACGCTAAAGAATTCTTTGGTTATTGATGAGTATATGTTCTATTTTCCAAAAGGCAGAAAGATTGTTATCTTTGAACGTAATGATAAAGATTTTGTATCGGGAGATAAATTTAAAGGAAGATTTGAAACTTGTAGAGATGTTTTAAAACCAAACCGTCTATTTTTATCATGTGCTGCAAATTTTAGTTCTGTACAAGAAGTCTTAGATGCTTTTTCATTTTTTAAAGATGATCTGATTATTTACAGAGGAGTGGGTACTGACAATTGGCTAAATTACTCACTAAATGTGATAGAGCAGAATTCTAATGTTAAAAAAGCGGTCTTAGATCTATTTAATAGGCTTGGCACTGGTATTAAAGACATTAACATTAAACATTTAAAACAGAATTTAGATCCTAATTCATTACCACCATTTCTCGCTGATGATTTTAAATTAGCTCTTCTTAATAATAAATTTGATGTTTACGAAACAAAGATTGTTTATGAGAAGTTTTCAATTGACCTTAATTCAGAGTCAACTGGTATAAAAAAGTTAATCGAATTTGTGTGTCCTTTACTTGATATCATTAATAAAGATAAGATCTTATTCTGTGATGAAATTGAGTCAAACCTCCATGAATCTATTGTTAATGGTTTAGTTAACTTATTTAGAGGGAATAATATCTCATCTCAATCTCAGATGATTTTTACAACCCATGACACTACTCTGCTAGATCTTGATTTGTTTAGAAGAGATCAAATTTGGTTTACAGAATTAACATTTGATAATAGAGCAACTGATTTATACTCGTTAGCTGAAATTAAGAATGTAAGAAAAGATGAAAATATTGCTAAAGGCTATATATTAGGAAAGTATGGCGCTATTCCAATGCTAAATAGTGATCTTTCAGTGAAAATTTTAAACGGAGAATGATTCTATGGGATATAGAGCATCTTCGGTTCCATCGAGAGTAGAGAAAGCTCGCAACGGTAAAGAGACTTCCAATCTAATTGTTTCGTTTCCATTGCAACAAATTGAACAGCATTTCAAAGAAACTTTTAAAGATATCAAAAAGCAATTTTCTGTTTGCAGTAAGTTAGAGGCTGAAGGTAGAAGTCTTGAAGCTAAGGACATATACAGACTATTAATAGTCTATATAGAAGGAGCCTTAGACTTTTACCTACATGAACTTAGCAAATATGCTTTTTTGAAAATGTTTGAAGGTAAATGGGACAAAACAACTGGGTACAAATTGTTTAAAATTGACATGCAAGCAGTAGAAATTGGTCTAAAAAACAAAGAATCAAATTATTGGTTGCTAGAACATGTTAACGACGTATTTAGCTTTCAAACATACGAAGGTTCTCGAAAAATTTCAATGCAGTTAGACTTGATTGGTATTAATTTTTCTAACGTCTTTGGTAAGATGTCTAAGGTTAATAAGAAAGCTTCTTCAAAAATGCTTGATGATCTTTTTGCTAGAAGAAATCAAATAGTTCATCAAACAGATAGAAAACATTCTTCAGCGCAGAAAGAAGACATTGACAAAAACTATGTTCAAGATGCGCTAAACTTTATTGAAAATTTTGTTGAAGTCATTCATATGATTGCCAAGACTAAGTAAGAAATTAGATCTTCGATAAAATTAATAACATAGGCATTTCACATCCTTAGATACTTGAATTTAACCATATCTGATCTATACTGAATTAACCAGGACTCCCCACACCTCTGACCTAAGTCATGTGCAACATGGGGAGACGTTCACTAAAATGACTCCACGAATTATTACTTAATTTCAAAGACTCTATCCAATTTTCGGCATTGAATACATACTTACAACCTAGCAATATTTAAAATCAAAACTTAAAAGCCACTAAATTTTCCCAAAATTCTTTTCAACTTAATGACTTACTTCAAATTTTATTTAATCTTTATTAAGAAAACTCACATTAAGTCGTTATAATAAATAAGATCCTTTGTGCACAAAGAGCTTTAAAGCAAAATAAAAAGTTCATTTTAAAATGAACACAAGAGTTAACATATGTTTATTACCATTGCAGTTATCTTCGTACTACTTGCTACATTCTTACTAATCATAGTCAACATGTACTCTGATTACGTATCTCGTCGTGAGCAAGATACAAGACTAATCTCATCAAAAGCTAAAAACATTATCGCAGAATGCGAAGAACTCTTATTAAACCAATCCCAAGTTGCCTTTTCTAAAACCTTAGTTTTAGTACTTCACTACCGTATTATCCGTGCTCTACGTAAAAGAGCTATTGATCCTAAAGCTCGTGATGAAGTTCGTGAGCGTATTGCTAACGAAGAGAAGATCATCTCCGAGATTAAAACTAACTATCAAGAATCTACAAGTTTCAAAGCCCCTGATAATGATGCTATGGCTATCTCTCAGCTACGTACCATTAAAAGACTACGTGCAATCATCAAATCAGAAATGACCTCAGGTGTACCTTTAAACCCTAGTGCTATCAACAAAGAAGATAGACGCTTATACATCTTAGTTCTTAAGGTAAACATCTCAAACTTAATTCAAAAAGTCTTTGAGATGAAAAGACTTCATCAAATCGGTACTTGCCGTCAGTTAATTGATAGAGGTATCGGTGTAATTAAGGCAGCCGGTGTTAAAGACGGTTGGCTTACTGAAAAAGAAGATCTTTTAACTAATCTTCTAAACGGTATCAACGCTGAAAGTAAAGGCAACAACACCAAAGATAAGAAAGAAAAAGCTGATGCTGATGGACAATCCCTTGCTGATAAGGACGATTTAGATCAGATCTTTGGTGACAAGAAGAAGTGGTAACTCACTGTCTATTAAGCTTTCTGTCTATTTAGTTTTCAGTATTTTTAGTTGTCTGTCTTTTTAAATTCTGTATTTTGGTGTTCTGTCTTTAGGCATCATCTGCCACCTATTGCCTTAAATAAAAGCTCAAACATGTTGATGCTAATCTAGTTTGACGAAAAATTTTCCCACCAAATTGTCTCTACAGATCCCCAAATTGCTTACCTTACTGACAAAAAT
>ONCS01000019.1 GCA_900316375.1 uncultured Succinatimonas sp.
AGAGCGCTTGAAACGTCTTAAGGCAACGTCAAATGGCTCGTTCTCACGTACTTTAATGACTGGCATGTGGAAAACCACCTCACTTATTAATTTCCAATGTCAAAGACAGTAGGTCTCTGACGGTAAAAAACAGGGTGGATTATACAGAAAATTGAGCATGCTGTAAACACAAAAAACAAGGATTAATCCTTTTTTGTGCACTTTCTCATGAGAGGTATTTAGCTAAGACAAAGCTTTAGCAACTAAAGTCCCTAAAAAACAAGCAAATAAGGCTACTCCTACATTTAATGCAATATTAATAAAAGCAGTAACAATCAGCCTTTGCTCAATTAAAGTTAAAGTATCAAAGCTAAAAGTTGAAAAAGTAGTAAGACCTCCTAAAAGTCCTGCGGTTAAAAAAGACTTGAGGTTAGGATTTGCTTGCAAACTAGGGAGAGTAAGTAAAATACCTATGACAAATGAACCTATTACATTCACACATAATGTGGCTAGGGGAAAGGCAAGAACTAAAGTAGACTTAGAAATTACAACACCTGTAAGTACTCTTAGAATGGCTCCTACAAATCCACCACATCCTACGCATAAAAGGTTTAGCCACATAAAAAACTCTTTTCTGATTACCTTAAATTAAAACTACAAATTCAGTATAATCTACCACGTTTTAGAGGAGATTGAAGTGTTAGCTTTATTACAGCGCGTAAATTACGCAAAAGTAGTAGTAGATGGAAAAACTACTGGCAGTATTGAAAAAGGTATATTAGCTTTTATTGGCCTTGAAAAAGGCGATGATGAGGCTAAGTGCCGTAAGATGTTTGATAAAATTTTAAAATACCGCATGTTCTACGATGAGAATGAAAAGATTAATCTTAATGTAGAACAGGTCCAAGGTAATGTTCTTTTAGTATCTCAATTTACATTAGCTGCTAACACCAAACAAGGCAATCGCCCAAGTTTTGATCCTGCTATGGCTCCCAATGAAGCTAAAGAGCTTTATGCAAAATTTGTCGCTTATGCTCATCAAAAACTACCAACAGTGCAAGAAGGTATTTTTGCAGCTGACATGAAGGTAAGTCTAGAAAACGATGGTCCTGTGACCTTCATGCTGCAGATGTAGCTGTCAATGTAGACAGTTAATCTATGTAGAAATCAAGCCTTTTTTGATGATCATTTACTTGATAACTTTAGTATAATGAGCAGTCAGATTTTTTTACGAGAAGAAAATGCGCATTTTAGGAATTGAAAGCTCTTGTGATGAGACTGGTGTTGCTATTTTTGATGATAAGCAAGGCTTAGTATCTCATACACTCCATACACAAATTGCTATGCACGCAGAATATGGTGGAGTAGTCCCAGAGCTTGCCTCTCGTGATCACATTAAAAGAGTTGTGCCTCTTGTAAAACTAGCTCTTGAAAAAGCTAATATGAGCTTAAAAGATTTAAGCGCTATTGCTTATACAAGTGGCCCAGGTTTAATCGGTGCCTTATTATCAGGTGCTATGGAAGCAGGTGCTTTAGCCTACGGCTTAGGTATTCCTTGTGTACCAGTTCATCACATGGAAGGACATCTTCTAGCTCCAATGCTTGAAGAGAATAAGCCAAACCTTCCTTTTGTCGCTCTTTTAATCTCAGGTGGTCACACTTTACTTATCAAAGTTGAAAAGCCTGGCGTTTATGAAATGCTAGGTCAGTCTGTAGATGATGCAGCAGGTGAGGCTTTTGATAAGACTGCAAAATTATTAGGAATTCCATACCCAGGTGGTCCAGGCCTTGAAAAATTAGCTCAAGGTGGCACTAGTGCTGTGTTTAAATTCCCAAGACCTATGATTAAAAATCCAAATTGTGATTTTAGTTTTGCTGGCTTAAAAACTGCGGTCTTAAATGCAACAATAGAGCACAAAGATCATTTAGATGAAGTAAAAGCTGATATTGCTAAAGGCTTTACCGAGGCTATGGCAGATACTTTAGAAATTAAGTGTAAGCGTGCGCTAAAACAAACCGGTCTTAAAACCTTAGTTGTAGCAGGTGGCGTTTCTGCTAATACTGACATTAGAACTAGATTACAATCTTTGATGGACAAGATGCATGGACATGCATTCTTTGCTCGTAAAGAGTTCTGTACCGATAATGGTGCAATGATTGCTCAAGTTGGAATGCTTCGTTTTCAAGCAGGCCAAATTGGTGATTATTCAATTAAAGTGCACCCTCGTTGGCCATTATCACAATTAAAGGCGCTGTAATGGACAAGATCTTTGTAAACAATTTACAAGTAGATTGTATTGTGGGTATTTTAGACTTTGAAAGAGTTAATACTCAGCCATTACTAGTCTCAATTGAATTAGAAAAAGATTTAAAAGAAGCAGGGGCTACTGGTCAATTAGATAAAAGTATTGACTATGCTCTTTTGTCAAAGCGTGTAAAGTCTTATATTATAGAGAGAAAAGCAAGACTTCTAGAAGAATTAGGAGTTGAACTTTGCGATTTGATTTTAAAAGAGTTTAAACCAGTTTCTGTAAAGGTTACATTAAACAAGCCACAAGCTGTAGCAGAGGCTCAGGGCGTTGGCGTACAAATAAGTAAGAGTATTGGAGAATAACATGACTACTAGAGTGTACCTTGGCGTAGGTTCAAATTTAAACAGAGAAAATGCTTTAAGATTTGCTGTTGCCAAGATTGGCCCTCTTTTCAAGAATTTTGCCAAATCATCAGTTTGGATGAGCCATGCAGTTCGTGCAGGTGAGCCTGATTATTACAATATGGTGTTTGGTGGTGATACTGAGGCTACTTTAGAAGATCTATATGCTTGTTTACAAAAGGTAGAGCAGTTAGCAGGTACTGAGTTAATGTTCAACAATGGCACTAACTTTGGTATTAAGCGTCGTTTAGATATCGATATTTTAGTATTTGGCGATACTGTAACTACCACTCCTTGCAAGTTACCTCGTCATGATATTCAAGATTATCCATTCGTATTATGCCCACTATGCGAGTTAGATCCTGAGTTAGTTCATCCTTTATTAGGTATCAAAGTAGGTGATATTTGGACTGAGATGGAGCCAAGATTACCTGAGAATAAGCGCGTTGAGAAGGTTGAGATTGACTGGTCTGTTGAAGCTCCTCAATGGCACAATGTTAAGGACTAACTTTTAAATGTCCTTATTACATGTTTTTATATTGGCATTAATTCAAGGTTTAACTGAGTTTCTGCCAGTATCTTCAAGTGCGCACTTAATCTTTCCAAGTCATCTTTTAGGTTGGGAAGATCAAGGTCTAGCTTTTGATGTTGCTGTACACGTTGGTACCTTATTAGCTGTAGTTTTATATTACTTAGCTGATATTGTTAAAATCTCAACATTTACCATTGAAGCTGTAGTAAAACGTAAGGTTAGTCCTATAGCTAAGATTGGTTTTTGCGTGATCATCGGTACTCTTCCTGTAGTAATTGTCGGTGGTTTATTTGAAAAGACTATCTCTACAGTTATTCGTGACAGTATTGATGTAATTGCTTATGCAACTATTGGTTTTGGTCTTCTTTTAGGTTTAGCTTCATATGTAAATCGCCGTATCGTTTGGCGTAACATTGACAATGTGCAAGGTGCACGTGCTGACTCTTTAAGAGGTCTTACCTATGTTCAAGCTTTAGTCATTGGTTTTGCTCAAGCTATTGCAATTATTCCAGGCACCTCACGTTCTGGTATTACCATGACCGCAGGTTTATTTTTAGGCTTGAAAGCAGAGGCTGCAGCACGCTTTAGTTTCTTATTATCAATTCCTGTAATTTTAGCTTCAGGCTTGTTTGAGATCTTAAAGCTATATAAGCAAGAAACCTTAGAACTTCAATGGGTAAACCTAATTTTAGGTGGCTTTATCTCATTTGCAGTTGCACTTGTAGTAATTCACTTATTCTTAAAGTTTATTGCAAAGTCAGGTATGGCATTATTTGTTATCTACCGTGTTCTGTTAGGTGCGATATTACTTTGGATGTTCTAAGATTGTTTTGAACAGATTAGATTTAAAAAATGCAGCTTTTACGCTGCATTTTTTCTTTGAGGCTATTCGCCTTGCTCTCCAATATCATTTGAAAAGCGAACTTTGAAAAATCCTTTTTGGTCGCGCTGCTTGTTTTGAGGCTTGCGCTCATAGGTTTGATCTTTTGCCTTTAATTGTGCTGGCTTTTCATTGTTAGAGTCATTGAGCTCATAGTTAGGAACCGTCTTAAAGTATTCTTCAATAAGCTCTACTCGACGCTCATGAATCTTCTCTTTAATTTCAATTCCTTTAAATCCAAGTTCAACGAACTCTTTGGCCTTTACGGTTTGGCAAATCGCGAACATCTCTAAGAAGTATTGTGCTCGAGGGAAAGGACGATTTTCAAAGCCCAAACGACCTAAGAAGTCGCACTTACAACACAGCATAAATGGTTTAATGCGCTCTGGTTTTCTAAAGCCATCTAAACGTTCAAAGAGTTTGACAATACCCTCAGCGCCTTTTCTGTATAGATGGTGCATCTCAGAGTGATAGAGGACTACAATCAAGGCAAAATCTTGATAGTCGGATGGAACCTTAAGCCTTTGACAAAGACACTTTAAAGGTTTTTCACCTAAGCTATTGTGAAGTCTGTGGTGAGGCCATAATACGGTTGGAGTTTCACCTTTACCCAAATCATGACAGAGCATTGCAAAGCGAACGATAGGATCAGTTGATTCTTTGCAGATCCTATTTATGGTCATGCAAGTGTGAATGCCAGAGTCAATCTCTGGGTGCCAACGCTTAGGACCTGGAACCCCAAAGAGCTTATCTACCTCTGGCAAAATAACTTTTAAAGCTTCTACCTGGCGTAATAGCAAAATAAATTGCTCAGGATTATCTGTTTTAAGTGCTTTTTGTAGCTCTAAGAACACACGCTCTGAGGTAAGAGTTGAAAGCTCACCAGATTTAGCAATTTTGCGCATTAAAGCTTTGGTTTCTTCTGCTACAGTAAAACCGTATGAGTAAAACTTAGCATAGAAACGGGCAACTCTTAAAACACGTAGTGGATCTTCGATAAAAGCATCAGAGACATGGCGCAAGACTTTATTCTTTAGATCATCTACACCATGATAAGGATCGTAGAGATTACCTTGTGAGTCTTTAGCGATCGCGTTGATAGTTAAGTCGCGACGCTTTAAATCTTCTTCTAGGGTAATGTCAGGGGAGAAATTGCAGTTAAAGCCTAGATAACCATGACCGTTTTTAGCCTCAGTTCTAGCTAATGCATATTCTTCGTGAGTTTTAGGATGCAGAAAAACAGGAAAGTCGTGTCCTACTTGGGTGTAGCCATTATCTAGCATCTCTTTCACACTAGAGCCTACCACCACATAGTCTTTATCAGAGCCTTGTAAACCTAAAAGCTCATCGCGGACCGCACCGCCTACTAAATATACCTGCATCTTTTTTCCTCTTAGATCACATTTTAACAAAATTAAGGCTAATTACCTATAAATCACATAGTTAAAAACAAGTTTTCTAAGATTTGGTATAATGTCGGTCTAAGGTAATTATATGTACGAGAAATTTTTTGGATTAGACGAGCTACCATTTGATGGTTTACCTGACAACCGCTTTTACTTTGTCGGCAATTGTCAGCATGAAGCTTTGGAATTATTAACAACTAACTTAAGTCGTAATGGCGCAATATGTGTGTTATCAGGACCATCAGGCTCTGGTAAGACTACACTTGTGCGAATGCTGATTCGTTCTCTTCCAAAACGCACTCGTATTATCGCAATTGATGATCCTCGTTTAAATGAGCACATGTTACTTGCAACTATCTTACGTGCAAGTGGTGTAGTTGCTACCTCCTTTGAATCTATTGCTGAGCTTACTTTAAAGCTACGTAAACTCTTAGAGCGCTCTGTTCAAAGTGGCATTGTTACAACGGTTATCTTAGATGAAGCTCAAGGCCTATCTGATGAGGTAATTGAGCAAGTTCGCCTTATTAGTAACATTGAAGGTGAGCTTGGTAAGATGATTAACTTCTTGTTAGTAGGACAAGAGGATTTAATCGAAAATATTCAAAAGCCAATGCATAAGATGTTTTGGGGAAGAGTAAAAGCTTTTGCCCAAATTAAAGCTTTAAAGCGCGATGAAGTCCACTCTTATGTAAACTTTAGAATGCAGATTGCAGGTTGCCATGATCCTGTCTTTACAAATCGTGCCATCAATGCTTTATTTAAAGGCTCACATGGTCTGCCACGTATCATCAATTCTGTTGCTGATAGAGCTTTATGCATAGCCTTTGAAGCTAATAAAAAGTATGTTTCAAAGCATATGGTCAAAAAGGCTTTAGAGATTGTCCGCCATGACAGATCTCTATTTGTATTAGGCTTTAAGACTTTCATTAAAGAGTGCTTATTAACCCTATTTGCTAAAATCCCATTATTGCTTTTAGGTGCAGCGATTTCTCTAGGTGTCTTTGCAGCAGCTTACTACTATCTTCCTCATCAACTAGATTCACAGTCAGTACGCTCTTTAGTTTACAAAGATAGCGAAGTACAAAAGCATTATGACGAGGCTATCAATGCGATGATGCCTGGTCGTAAAACTATCACTAAAGAGCTTAATTTATTTAATCAAAGCATCAAAAAGAGTATCTTTAAATCTGATAGCTTAGATACTTTAATTCATCTTGTTGGCTATAAAAGAGCAGATGGTACTAAGTCTAATTGTAATGATTTAGATAAAGTAGGTTTTGAGTGCCGTACCGTGAACTCTAATTTAGATAGCTTGCATTTAATTAACCGCATGGCAGTTTTATCTTTGCGCGATGACAATATGACTCCTTTTTTTGCAGTTTTAAGATTTCTCGATGACAAGAGCGCGCAAATTATCATGGATAATAAGATGTGGACTGTAAAACGTGAGTACTTAGAGCATGTCTTTGATGGTGAAATTACTTATGTAGGTTTTAAGCAAAACAAAGATTCAAAAATTGAAGAGCTTGCTACGGTTACAAATTACATTCACGCTTTAGATAGATTTAAAGCTCTTTTAACTGATGTTAAACCAATTGAAATTGAAGATAAGAAAGACATTAAAAAATCTTTTGAGTTAATTTCTAAGTCTTTAGATGACGAAGATATCATCTATGCAATTTTTGATAATGCTGTAGGCAAGGGTATTTATCTTGAAAAATAAGCACTCTCAAAAAGAGCTTTTAAAAGGCTTAGGTTTTACCTTTAAAAAAGCTTATAAGATAGTTTTGTTTTCCATGACCTTTTCATCAATTGGCTTAGGTTCCTTTGTGTTTTTATCAGATCACGCCTTTAAGCAAAGCGTAGTTGAAGTTAAGGATAAACTTGTAAATTCATTTGATAATATTGTGGTGGTCTTTGCTTTAACTAAAGAAGAGCAAGAAAAAGCTCAAATGATTGAAAAGATGGACTTTGTGAAGTTTCCTAAAACTAAAAATATTGGTCCTCGTGATTTAAACCTTAATAACACCTCAAAACTAGTTGAAGTCAAAGCTCAAAAGAAAGTAGTTACTGACAACTTATCTTTAATTAGATTTGTAGATAAGAACTAACACTTAACTTTCTAATCTAGCTTGCATCAAAATCATTTATCTAAAATTAAAAAGGCCACCTTCAGGTAGCCTTTAAAAAATCTAATCTATAATTACTGATTACCAGTTATCGCGACTCTTCTTTCTGCCTCTTGGGCGTGGAATGTAAACGCAGATAATACCAATAATCGCACCACAGAAAGCAATTACAGCACCTTGTAACCACCAACGCATTTGCATATCAAGCTCTTTAGTTTCTAGCCTATCAGCAAAGTCACGGCGGGTAGCATCAAGATCTTCAATTTGGGTATTTTGCTTAGATAAAATGTCTTTTAATTGAGCATTTTCTTTTTCAAGCTTCTCAAGTTTAGCTTTAGCACTTTGGTAGTCTTTAGCAACAACAGAGTCGTAGTTATCTAGCTTGTTTTGAAGCTCAGCAACCTTACCTTCTAAAATCTCAACTTTAGCTTTTCCGCAAGGCTCTACTTGAACATCACGGGTTTGCATCCATTGTTGTTTGTTGCCATCATCAACTAGAACAAACTTTTGATCTGTAGAGAATTTAACAAAGCTAAATTTTTCACCAACATGAGTTGCAGCATTGATTTTGCAACGAGAATCAGGGCAAGCGCGTAACCATACATTAGCACTTTCTGATACGTAAATAGCATCGCCTACTTGTGCTTCATAAATAGTCTTAGGAGCAACTTTTTTTACTTCTAAAACCTGGTTATCTGTTGCTTGTGCGTTTGCAACAGTTGCTTGATTGTTTAAAGTAGTATCTTCGTTAAGCGCTAGAGCATTTACGCTAAAGCATAAAGTGCACATGGTAAAAACTGTGCCTAATAGTTTCATAATTTAATCCTTAAATTTTAAAGTTGATAGATTTTAACACAAACAAAGGTTGGTAGTTACAGTTGTCAGTAATTGCACTTATATAAGATAGGTCTTAGCAAAAGTAAAATTAACTATGACTTAACAATACCTTAACAATACCTTAACTTTGACTTAACACTCATTTTTCCGTGATACGGTATAATTTTTTCGCTAAAAACCATAACAAAATAACTAAAAACATATATCATTAAGGAAAAGTAGGAGAAAAATCAATGCAAAACAAAGAGCTAGAGCTTAAGTTTGGCTATGTAGGACATGCAACTGATCTTTTTGAAATCTTCAAAAACATCGGTAAGGTTAGTGATCAAAATGTTGAACATTTAGATAACACTTATTTTGACACTCCAAACAAAGATCTATTTGCTATCAAAGCAGGTCTACGTATTCGTCGCTCAGTTGATTACTGTGAGCAAACCTTGAAGGTTAAAGGTGAGAACATCGGTGGTCTTCACAAGCGTAATGAGTACAATGTTGACATTAAACGTAGTGCTGAAGTTCCTAATCTATCAAAGTTCCCAAATGAGGCTTTTCCTAAGAGTTTTGATATTGATGCTATTCAAAAGAAACTTGAAAAAGTATGCCGCATTAACTTCACACGTAATCTGTTTAATGTAGAGCTTTTAGATAGTGTCTTTGAAGTTGCTTATGATAATGGTTTTATCGAGACTCGTGATGGAGCTAAGCATCCATTAAACGAATTAGAAGTTGAGCTTAAAGAGACTAAAGTTAAAAACGAAGATATCTTAGATTTATTCTCTTTATTGTGCACTCAACTTGCTAATAATAATATTCCTTTAGTCTTAGAGCCATTCTCTAAGATGCATCGCGCAGCTCTTTTACAAGATGAGCAAGATCAGCTAATTAATCTTTGTGATTTTACTGCAACTACTTCATTATCTGATTATCTAAGAAAGCAAGTAAGCATTTTTGAAAAGTTGTATGGTTACTATCTAATTAACCGTGATACCACTGTATTTAGCTTATTTGTTGAGAATTTAGATAATTTAATTAAGTCTTTAAAATACATGAAAAAGCGTAAGGTATTAGCTTTTATCAAAGGTCAAAAAGAGCCTTTAGACTATACCTCTGACTTAAACATTATTTTAAGACAGCTTAAGAGTTTCTATAGAGTTTGTGCTAAGTGCAAGCATCGTATTTTAAAAGCTAGAATTTATGAAAATACAGCTTTAAATGATGAGCTTTTTGACAAAGTAAGAACCTGTGAACTTGAACAAAAGATCTTCGTAATTCCATTAAAATTGCGTTTACTGCTTTCTTTAATTGTTAAGTAAATTCTAATTACAAAAGGCCTTAGTATCATGCTTAGGCCTGTTTCAACTTAACTTTGCAGTACATTAGACTTTAAAGGTTTTGTATGAAATACCAAATCATCCCTCAAAGCGTAGACTACGCAGCTCTTCCTGAGATCTTAAAAAAAGAAGCTGATAATCAATACGAAAGGTTAAAAGGTAAATTATCACCTGATGATTTTTCTGTATTTGATAATCGAGCTGA
>ONCS01000064.1 GCA_900316375.1 uncultured Succinatimonas sp.
CACCTCTAGATGAAGATAGGTCTTAAGTAGCAATATTTAAGGTCTGATCTTCGAAGCCTCTCCCTTTAGGGAGAGGTTATTCACTAAGTGATCTTTTGGTTGCTTGGTAGAAGCTTCTTTTATTGATGGAAATAAGATAGGTCTTGAGATTTTAAGTCCTTCCATCAATAAAGATAAATAAAACCAAAATTCTTAACATAATAATGCTTTAAAGGTTGTGAAATGGAATTTAAAAACATCAAAAGTGCTGTAGTTAGAACAGTTAAAGTTGTAAGTACCACTGCTTTATTATTAGGTGCTACAAGTATCTTCTCAGCTCATGCTCAATCTGAGGTCATAGGTGAGTACGCTAATGGTTGTGTTAAAGGGGCAGTACCTTTAAAAAGCGGTACTAACTATCAAGTACAAGTTTGGGGAGCAGGGCGTAACTTTGGCCACCCACAGTTAATTGACTACATTCAAAAGCTTGTGATGAAGGCTAAAGCTCACCATCTTCCAGATCTTTTAATTGGTGATTTGTCTCGCTATAACGGTGGTAGATTTGGCGCCTCCTCATCTCATGGCTCACATCAATCAGGCTTAGATGTAGATATTTCCTTTGATTTTGCTACTCCTCGTAAAACTGCTTATGAGTTATCTCATCCAAAAGATGTGTATCTTGTGGATGGTCAAAACCGCAAAACCTCTAACTTTACTAATGAGCGTGTAGCTTTAATTTATCTTGCTGCAAGTGATAGCCGTGTTGAGCGCATCTTTGTCGCTCCTGGTATTAAAAAGACCTTGTGCGATGTGTATCAAGGACATGACAGATCATGGCTTCAAAAGATCCGCCCTTGGTATGGTCACCGTGGTCATATGCATGTCCGATTAGGTTGCCCACTAGATAGTCCTTTATGTGTAAAGCAAGCAGCTGCTCCTAAAGGGGACGGTTGTGGTGATGAGTTAGAGTCTTGGCTACACCCAAAAGAGTGGGCCAAAGCTCATCCACAGCCTAAAAACGCAAAGCCTACCCCTCGAAAAAAGCGTGTGATGTATCCACAGTGTAGGGAACTACTAGTTACTCGCCGTTAATCTTTAAGTAATCCATAGCAGGTACAGAAAGTAAAACTGTACCTGCTAAATCCTTTCAATCTCTCTTAGCTTCAGTTTCATAAAAACCATATTCAAAAATACTTCTAAAAGTATTCCTTAAAATAGTCCAAAACTGTGCAAATTTTGCGCAAATTAAGATTTTGTACTCAATGGCTTTAGTTTTTTGTAAACTCTTAACATTATTCATTATCACGATTAGAAGCTGTGTTTGTTATGACAGCTTTTTAAGTTTTTAGATTAAAGATTTGAGGTAATTATGGTTAAGGTTGCAGTAGTTGGTGCAAGTGGTTACGCTGGTGCTCAGCTATGTAGAATGATTAGTAAGCATGATGATTTAGAGCTAACAGGTTTATTTGTTTCAGAAGGCTCTTTAGATAAGGGTAAGAAGATCTCTGAGCTTTATGGTTTTCTAAATGGTATCTGCGATCAAGAATTACAACCTTTATCAAATCCACAATCTCTAATTGATTGTGCTGATGCAGTGTTCTTAGCAACTGATCATAAGGTAAGCCATGATTTAGCTCCAGCACTAACTCAAGCTGGTGTAGTCGTATTTGACCTCTCAGGTGCTTTTAGAATTTCAAATGTAGATGTTTTTGAAAAAGCTTATGGCTTCCCACATGAACATCAAGATTTATTAAAAACTGCTGTCTATGCACTAGCTGAGTACACTGATGTAGAAAAGTTACGTGCTACCAAGATGGTGTCATTACCTGGTTGCTACCCAACTTGCTCACAGTTAGGTTTACGTCCACTGATCGATAATAATCTATTAGATTTAAATTACCGTCCTTCAATTAACGCTGTATCTGGTGTATCAGGTGCTGGTCGTAAGGCAAAGTTAACTAACTCTTTTTGTGAGGTTAGCTTAAATGCTTATGGTGTATTTACTCACCGTCACCAACCAGAGATTGCTGAGCACTTAGGTACTGAAGTTATATTCACCCCTCACTTAGGTGATTTTAAGCAAGGTATTCACGCAACTATTAATGCAAAGCTCAAAGATGGTGTAACTGAAGAGCAGGTTAAGAAGGCTTATGCTTACTATGACAATAAGCCATTAGTACGTGTTAAAAGCGGTATGCCAAAACTTCAAGATGTTCAGTACACTCCATTCTGCGACATTGGCTTTGCGATGAAAGATGGTTATATCGTAGTTTGCTCATGCATTGATAACTTATTAAAAGGAGCTTCTGCTCAGGCTCTACAAGTACTTAATATGTACTATGGCTTTAAAGAGACTAAAGGTCTTTTCTAAAAATTTGCATGAGCTTTTTGCAAGCATTTAAGGCATTTTGCTTAAGTGCTTGTAAAATATGAAAAGTTGTGCGTATAATCACAGCTACAAGATAATTATTTACGTTCAAATACGTTTTAAAAGGTATTACCTTAAATGACTCAGAACACAGTTGTTGTAAAGTTAAGTGGCAAAGCCTTAGGTGGTGTTGAAGAACTATCTAAGCTCTTTCAGGCTGCTCGTGGACAAAAGTTAGTAGTTGTCCATGGTGGTGGCGTGGAAGTTGATGCTTTGTTCAAAGCTTTAAATCTTGAGGTAATTAAAAAGGACGGTTTAAGAGTAAGCCCTAAAGAGCAAATGCCTTATATTAGCGCTGCTCTAGCAGGTCAGTGCAATAAAGGCCTACAAGCACTAGCTATTAAAAATGGCTTAAATGCTTTAGGTATTTTAGCATCTGATGGTAATACACTTACTGTTAAACAATTATCTAAAGATTTAGGTATGGTTGGTTTAGTTGAGCCAAAGAGCGCTGACTACCTAAACATGCTTTTAGATAATGGCTATACCCCTGTAATTGCATCGCTTGCCTTAGATGACAATGGCGATATGTACAATGTCAACGCTGATGATGCAGCTCTAGCAATTGCACGTGTATTAAACGCTCCTTTATATTACATTTCAGACGTTCCTGGCGTTTTAGATAAACAGGGTAATCTAATTGATGAATTAGACGAGACTAAGGTTAAAGCTTTAATTGAAGATGGCACCATTACAGGTGGCATGACCGTTAAAGTAAAGTCAGCTTTAGATGCAACTCGTTTAATCAAAAAGCCTGTTTATATCGCATCTTATAAAGATCCAAATCTTTCTACTAATCTTATTTCACGGCAACGGCTTGGTACCGTGTTTAACGTTTAGGTTTGAAGTTACTAGTGCTTAATTTTTGTTAATAACTGTAAAATGCAAAAAAGCGCTAGTAACTTATAAAACCTCATCTTCAGGCTATCAAGCAAAAGGCTTTTTAAAAGTATTTATATTAAAAGCTATTAAAAGTTGTAATTTATAAATTTCGTGGAGTAAAGAATGCCACCTATTGCATCAGAATCATCATTTGTATTATTAGATGAAATTAAACAAAACACCTTAGAAGAGATCTATGACAAGGTTATGGATCTAGCTGACAAAGGTTTAATGACTAAAGATGATCTACACAAGGTCAATGAAGCTTTAGTAACCGTAAATCAGGTGTTTTTAAAACAAGAAAAAGCTAATTTTACTGTAAGACAGGCAACTTTAGCTGATGTTGATTCTTTAATGGATATGATTGAGTATTGGGCTAAACAAGGTCAAAACTTACCAAGAAAGCGCAATGACATCATCCGTGGTATTCAAACTTTCGCTGTTTGCGTTAAAGATGAGCAAGTTGTAGGCTGTGCTTGTTTATACGTGTATGACTCTGGTCTTGCTGAAATACGCTCACTAGGTGTCTCTCCTGTAATTCAGCGCCAAGGCCAGGGCAGAGCAATTGTAAATTACCTTTTAAAGCGTGCTCAAAAGATGTTTATTCAGCGTGTGTTCGTGTTAACTAGAAGCCCAGAGTTCTTCTCAAAAGTAGGTTTCCAAAAGACTGTTATCGATGCACTACCTGAGAAGATCTTAAAGGATTGTGAAAACTGTCCTAAGCGCGAGCAGTGCGATGAAGTAGCTTATATCTACAACGTTAAAGATCATGTTTAAGTAAAGTTTTAATTGAAACTTAACATTGATTTTACATAGATTTAACATTTGTTTTGTAAATTATACAGACATGTCTTTTGTTTTAAATAAGAAGAACAAAAACAGATAAACGAAGATTACTAAAAGGTTTAATTATGAAGATCACAAGAAGCACTTTCGATGAAGTTATGTTCCCATGCTACAACCCAATGAACATGGTAATTAAAAAGGCTCATGGCGCTTATGTTTTTGACAACCAAGGTAACAAGTATGTTGACTTTACCTCAGGTATTGCAGTTAACTGCTTAGGCCACACTCCAAATGGTGTACAAAAGGTAATTAAAAAGACTTGCAAGAACTTAATTCACGTAAGTAACATCTTCTGCAACGAGTACACTTTAACTTTAGCTAAAAAGCTCACTAAGCTTACAGGCTATGAAAAGGTATTCTTTGTAAACTCAGGTGCTGAGGCTAATGAGACTGCACTAAAGCTAGCTCGTCGTGTTGCTTTTGATGATTTTGGTGCTGATAAGAATGAAATTATTTCATTTACTAATAGCTTCCATGGTAGAACCTTCTTCTCTGTAACTGTAGGTGGTCAAGAGTCATACTCAGATGGCTTTGGTCCTAAGCCTGCTGCTATTACTCATATTCCTTACAACGACATTAAGACCTTTGAGAAGACTATCTCTGAAAAGACTTGTGCTGTAATTTTAGAGCCTATTCAAGGTGAGGGCGGTATCATTAAGGCAGATGATGAGTTCTTAATTAAAGTACGTGAGCTATGTGATAAGAATAATGCTGCTTTAATCTTTGATGAAGTACAAACCGGTGTTGCAAGATCAGGTACCTTCTATGCCTACGAGCAAACTCCTGTTAAGCCTGATATTGTAACCTCAGCTAAAGGTCTAGCCTCAGGTCTACCTATTGGTGCTGTATTAACCTATGACAAGTTTGCAAAGCACTTTGTTCCAGGTACTCATGGTTCAACCTTCGGCGGTAATGCTCTAGCTTGCTCTGTAGGTTGCTATGTTGTAGATAAGCTATCAACTCCTGAGTTTTTAGAGAAAGTTAAGAAGACCTCAGCTTACTTTATTGAGTGTATCAATAAGTTAAATGAAAAATATCACGCATTCTCTGGTGTGCGTGGCGAGGGCTTATTATTAGGTATCGTATTAGATGATAAGTTTAAAGGCCTATCAGGTGCTCTTCAGAAAAAGTGCTTTGAAAAAGGCTTACTAACCTTAACAGCTCATGCTGATGTTTTAAGATTAGCTCCTGCTTTAAATATTAAAAAGTCAGCTATTAACCTTGGTATGTCACTTCTTGAAAATGCTTTAGTTGAGTTTATTGCTGAAAATTCAGCTGATAAGAAGACTGAGGATACTAAAGATCCCAAAGAAGTTAAAGAGCCTCAAGAAGTTAAAGAGCCCAAAGAGGCAAAAGAATCTAAAGCTAAGAAAACAACTAAGGCAAGCAAAACTGCCACCAAAAGCGAAGAAGAAAAAGCTTAATTATACTTTCTTCAAATTTGGCTTAAATTAGCAAAAAGACGGCACCTTCAGAAAATGTTGGTGCCGTTTAATTTTGTAAAATATTCCTAACAAGAATTAATTTCACTCACAAAGAATTAGAAGAGCTTATTTTCCTAGCAACCAATCAATTAAATTTAAGGATTTAATGCCATCATAAGAGTTATTAAAATCATGATCCATTGATAGGATCATCTTCTCATGATTATCAGGGATCATTTTAAGTGATCTTAATTCTCTTGCTTTTGTGTCTTCATTTACTAAACTTTCTGTTACTTGAATATACAGTCTTTCTGTAGTCTTTTCTGCAATAAAGTCAATTTCGGTATCGTAAACTTTTCCTATGTAAACCTTATAGCCTCTTCTAATAAGTTCTAAAAATACTATATTCTCTATGATATGCCCTCTGTCAGCATCTTTATATCCTAATAGAATATTTCTAAAACCAATATCAGTTACGTAATTTTTACCTAAGGTTTTTAAAAGCTGTTTTCCTTTAATATCATATCTTTCAATACTGTAAATGATGTAGGCATTGCGTAGCATTTGTATATATCTTTCTACAGTTTTGCTAGCAATACCTTTAGGCTTAGTTCCTGAAATTTCACCTTCGCCTTTTAATACATTTGCAATGTTGTTAGGGGAGGTGGTACTGCCAATGGTTGAGCACAGATACCTCATGATCTTGGTAATAATTTGGATTTCACATCCTTCATTACGATTGATAGCATCACGCACGATTACTGTATTAAAGATGTCAGAGAGGTTTTTAGTAATGCTTAATTCATCAAAGCGGTATTGTCTGAGTACTGGCATACCACCAATTTTTGTGTAAAGCTTAAAAATATCATCGTAGCTTAACCTTTCGTCAAAAGTGTTGAAATTTATAAACTCTTTGAATGATAAGGGTAGCATTTGAATTTGCACATATCTTCCAGATAGATAGGTTGCAAGATCTGATGATAATAGGTAAGCATTTGAGCCTGTAATATAAATATCTACATCAAAGTCGATTCTAAAAGACTCAATTGCTTTTTCCCATTTGTCAACAACTTGAATTTCAACAAAGATTAAATAAGATCTTCCATGAGAAGGAATTTGGGAGGTTACATAGCTGTATAGCTTTTTAAAATCAGTAATGTCAATGAACTTGAGAGATTCAAGATTCATGTGAATGATGTTTTCTGAAGGTACTCCTTGTTTTAAAAGATACTGATGGTATAAATCTAAAAGAGAGGATTTTCCGCAACGTCTAATTCCTGTGACAATCTTAATTACATCAACATCTTTATGGTTGATGAGTTCTTTTAAGTATTCATCTCGTGGTAGCAGGTCACGCATATCAGCTCCTTTAGTCTTCTTTTCAATAAGTATAGATCAAAAGAACTGATAATTAAAGTTTTTAAAATAAAATTCAAAAACTTTAAAAACAAAGAAACTTTTTTAAATAAAATTCAAAAAGTCTAAAAATAGAAACTAAAACCGCCAAAAGGATCCTTACACTTAAGAACATAATTCGGATCAAGATGCTGTGAAACGTATACTCTTATTTGCGGACTTGAGAAACATAATTTCCAAGCACCATCATCGTAAGAAAGTACACCCACGTCAATTAGATAGAAAACTGCGTCTTCACAATCTTGTAGACTTGAAATAGTGTATTTTGTTATGACTTTGAGGAAATCAGTCCTAATTTCACCATTATCAACTAGCCATTTAAAGGTGTATTTTAGTCCTTTAATGTCCAAGTTAATGAATTTGTCTATTATCTTTTGATGATCTTTAAGAGCCTGTGTTTGATAGCCAGGAGCTCTTTGAATTACTTTTAATATTTGAGTAGGGCTGAAATGTCTTTCTTCTCTAAATGAGTAAATGTTGCAATAGTCTTCAATTTCTTTAAAGTCTATATGGGATTTTTCGCATAATTCTTTAACATCATTTTCATTAAAGCCAAAACCATCTACAGCAGGGTAGGCTCCAGACATTCTGTATTGCCAGAAGTTGTTTAAAAGTGTTTGTTGTCTTAATGCTTTTTGTGGAAAATCACCTGTTAGGTAAACAAGAGCAAAAATTATTGAATTTTGACTGCATTTAAACATATATCCTAGAAGGTGGAAGTAATCGTCTTCTAGCTCTTTGTTGTTTGGGTACAGTTTTAGAATAGTATCCCAATTATCCATAAGCAATACTATATTACCGTAGCTACAATATACAGATCTAAATAAGTCACAGATATGGGCTTCGTTAAGATCTAGTTCTGCTTCTGGATATTCAATTTTAAGTTGCTCATATAGTTTCTTTCTAAAATTTTCTAAATAAAGGCTTCCATCATCACCATCTACAATATAATCTTCCATATCAATGTGGATGACATTGAATTTGTTTAGATATTCGTCAAAGTTCGGTATAGTAGAAATCTTAAGTTTTGAAAAAATTTCTTTTGTGTCTACTTTGTTTTGATAATACACTGCTAGAGTATATGTTACAGTGGTTTTGCCAAAACCATGAGGCATAGATAGAAGCACACATTTGTTGCAGGTTAATACATGAGTATTAATATAATTTACAATTTTGCTTTTATCCACTAACCGGATGCGAAAACACTGCCATTTATGGCGGTGATGAGCATCAAAGTAAACTGTTTTAAGCATTGTAAGCTAG
>ONCS01000160.1 GCA_900316375.1 uncultured Succinatimonas sp.
TCATGGCAAACACCCCCTTGATGTTATGCCTCGAGAATACAAAAAGTTTAGGATTAGTTAAACAATGCCGAAGATTGACCTGTTACTTGTCAAATGAATTAGACGATAAACACTGTCTTCAATAATTTGGGATGGGGGTATAAAAATGAGAAAAATTACAAAAGCAATTGCTTCAATCACCTTAATGTTATCTGCTGCAGTTTATTCACAGACTGCTTTTGCTAAGCCTACTATCACCATTTGGGAGGATGTAGGGGATAGTACTTCACTACAAAGTGCTATTAACGATTTCCAAAAGTACCACGATTGTATTATCAAGGTAAAAGAAGTACCTCAAGATCTTCAACTAGGTAAGTTCAAGTTTGCTTACGATCAACATCGTGAAACACCTGATGTATTTGTGCTCCGTGGTGAGCGTATTGCATATGCAGCACGTAACAACTTAATTGCACCTGCTGATTTCATGTTTAAAGAAGAAAAGAACTATGACAAGCTTGCAATTCGTGAATCTTTAGTAGATGGCAAGTACTATGCAGTGCCTCGTTCAATTGAGACCTTATTAGTATTCTATAACAAGGATTTAATACCATATCCTTACGAGTACCTAGAGCAATATGAAGAGTACAATCAGCATGCTAAAGATCAAGGCAAATTTGGTTTAGTAGCTAAACTAGATGAGTTTAATACCGCTTACTCAATTTTAGGTGTTAACAATGGCTACATCTTCTCAAGCCATGACGGATCACTTGATACTCAATATGTTGGTTTAAACAAAAAGAGCGTGATTCAGAATGCTAAAATTTTAGCTAACTACGTTAAAAACTTCATTCCTGATGAAATTCGTAAATCTGTGGGCACTGAAAAGTTAGATGAGATGTTCTTACAAGGTCAAGCTGCTGCAGTTATCAATACATCAGGCGCTCTAGCTAAATACGCAGCATCTGGTATCAACTACGGTGTAGCTCCACTGCCTAAACTTGAGCATGAGGGGAATATGACTCCTTTTTATGACATCAGATCATATGTAGTTGCTAAAAATTCTCCTAACAAAGATCTGTGCATGGAGTTCTTACAATTTATCAATCAGCCTCATTATGCTTTTGATAGATATATGTTCACTGCTCAATTACCTCCAATTAAGCAAGTAACTGAAAGTCCATTAGTATCAAATGACGATTTTGCTAATGCATTGTTTAAACAATTACAAACAGCTAAGCAAATTCCAACTCATGAGAAGATGGATGATGTCTGGGCTCCAATGTCGATGGCTTTAATCAACATCCTAGATCATGGTGCTGATGCCAAGGTGGAATTAGATACTGCTGTATTAAACATCTTAATGTAAAGAATACATCCTAATAATATAAAAAATCTTTTAAGCTAATCATAATTAATACTCCAAAAGGTGTTGCCAAGTTCTAAGAGGACTTGGTATTTTTTTATATATCTTAAACAAAAATGCCAAGGTTTTTAGGCCTTGGCATTTAAGAAAACTCAACTTACATTAAGCATTTTCAGCGTTTTCTTCACCCTTTAAAGGCTTCTTACCACAAGCTAAGAAAATACCAAAGATCACAAAAGCAGCTACTACACCAATGGTATTAGCAATGGTGATATCTACACCTAGGCCCATATTAGGCTCGTAGATAATGTAGCTGATTGATACATAGGTAATGAAGGTAGCTGGAATTGATGCAATCCAGTGTAGCTTGTCTTTTCTGTATAGGTAAACTGCTGCAGACCATAGCATGATACCTGCAAGGGACTGGTTGCAGAAACCGAAGTATCTCCAAATAATGTTGAAATCAACGGTTGAAAGAATAATACCAATTACAAATAAAGGTACTGCAATTGATAGACGTACTAGAGGCTTAATCTGTGGTAGCTTAATAGCCTCAGCGATGGTTAAACGAGCAGCACGGAATGCTGTATCACCTGAGGTAATAGGAAGAATAACTACACCTAAGATTGCAAGTACACCACCGAAGGTTCCTAATAAAGCATATGAAGACTCATATACAACGTTAGCTGGGCCTCCAGCTGCTGCAAGCTCTTGTACAGTTGGATAGAAGGTCATACCCACAGTTACCCAAACAAGACCGATAAAGCCTTCTGCTACCATTGCACCGTAGAATACGAAACGACCTTCTTTTTCGTTTTCAATACAACGAGCCATTAGAGGTGACTGGGTTGAATGGAAGCCTGATAGTGCACCGCAAGCAATAGTAATGAATACTAAAGGCCAAATTGGTAAACCTTTTGGATTTGGATTTACATCAAAGCTTGCCCATGAGTAGAAGCTATCTGGCATATGAACAAATAAGCCGATAGTTACACCAATTGCCATCACAATTAGTAGAGCACCGAAGATTGGGTAAATACGACCAATGATCTTGTCAATTGGAATGATGGTAGCAAAGAAATAGTATGCAAAGATAATGCAGATCCAAACAGGGTAGTTTAGAGCACCATCAAAGTGGCCTGCGCAAAGCTTAGTTAATAAGCCAGCTGGTGCTGTAGCAAATACAACACCTACTAGTAATAGAAGCACTGTTGCAAAGAAAAGCATGAATGCACGAGCTTTACTACCTAAAGTATGTCTTACAACTTCAGGAACATTAGCACCACCGTAGCGAACAGAGAGCATACCAGAGAAGTAGTCGTGTACAGCACCTGCGAAGATAGTACCTAATACTACCCATAGTAAGGCTGTAGGACCATATAATGCGCCCATGATAGGACCGAATACAGGACCTACACCTGCAATGTTTAATAACTGAATTAGCCAAAGTTTCCACTTAGGCATGGCAACATAGTCCACACCATCAGAAAAAGCTTGGGCTGGGGTTTTACGAGCTGGATTTGGTTCAAAAACCTTCTCCACAAATCTACCATAGACTTGGTAACCTACAATTAGCGCGATCACGGCTAATATGAACCATATATATCCTGGCATAGAAATGCCTCCTTATTATGTTTGTTATTTTTGTGTTTGTAATAACTTTAATCTTAGGACTTGCCATATATAATGAGAAATAAGATTTTGTTAAATCGTGGACTGTGAGCGCTTTTTTAATTTTATCTTTTGATAAATATCACGAAAATGATGAATTTTAGTGCAAGCGTTTGTGCTTATATAAGCCATTACGATACAAGATTGTGCGTAATTTTAGAAAAAGATTTGCAAATTTAGAAATGGTATTTTTAGAGCAAAAAAAAAGCTTCGCGTTGCCGCGAAGCCTAACCTAGGAAAAAATCATTTAGAACTTGGCTTTAGCTCAAATTCTGAAATGTATTTTAAGTTTTTCTAAGAAAAAGAATTATATGCTAGATCACAAAATTTAGCAAGACTTTTTGAAAAATTGATTTTAACTCAATTAATATTGATGTACTTCACAAAAATACTTCGATTTAACTCAAAATTTTAATGATATTGCTGTTGTTAAAATTGTTTTTTATTAAAAATGTCATAAAAAAATTTGAAGTTGATCATGTCAAAGCGTGCTTTTTTATTGAGGTTTTTTATAATCCTTCCGTTATCAAAAAGAGAAACAATAAATTAGCACTGAGACTATAACTAAAACTTTTTAACTCAGTCCTTTCATAATAAATAAACCTATCAATACAAGTTCAATACAAGTGATTTTTGGGTAGTACCTTACAAGGTATTAGCAATATAACTATTAACGCTTTTAGCAGTGCGTGCAAAACTAATAAATACAAATAAGCACTGTTTACAAATAAGCACTGTTAAATAAGAGCTTGGGAAGAGAAAATGCCACTATACATCACTAATATTGCCGCTATGCAATCTGCTCGCATGATGGGACAGATCCAAAGTGGCATGAATACATGCTTTCAGCGTTTATCCTCTGGTAAAAGAATCAACTCAGCAAAAGATGATCCTGCAGGTTTTCAAATTGCTAATCGTCTGACTTCTCAAATTAACGGCTACAAGCAAGGTAAAAGAAATCTCTCTGATGGTATTGCGTTAGCTCAAGTCATGGAAGGTGCCATGGATGAGACACGTGATATGTTGCAAAAGATTAGAACCTTAGCAGTGCAGGCAGCAACTGGTACTTTAACTACCGCTGATAGATTGTCAATTACCGCTGAAGTTGGGCAATACTGCCAAGAGATTAACCGTATTGCTAAAAA
This sequence comes from uncultured Succinatimonas sp., assembly GCA_900316375.1. Lineage (GTDB taxonomy): Bacteria > Pseudomonadota > Gammaproteobacteria > Enterobacterales > Succinivibrionaceae > Succinivibrio. Next base: position 4,159 of record ONCS01000160.1, read on the forward strand.
GACTACTTATGCTGGATCTCCTATCTTAAATGGAAATAAAGGTGGTCTTTATGATGATAAAGGTAAAATTCAAATCCAAGCTTCAGGGGCAGCTAACGACACCATAGGTATTCCTGGTTTTGAACAAGGTTTTACCATCTCAGGTATATCTACTTATACTAATAACGCAGGTGGGAGTTTCTTATTTGAGGAAAACGGAGAACTTAGATTTACCTTATCTACAGCAGAAAAAGCTCAAGCGGTATTAGGTCATATTGATAGTTACATTAACGCTGTTGCAAGCTATCAAGGCACTTTAGGTGGTATTCAAAATCGTATGGAAAGTGCGATTAGATTAAATGACACTATGGCAGAAAACTTAGCTGATGCTCGTTCTCGTATTGAAGATACTGATTACGCTGAAGAGTGTGCTAATCTTGCAGCCTTGCAGATAAGACAACAAGCTTGCTCAATGATCATGAAACAAGCTTTTAATAATAAGAACATCATCCTAAGTTTATTAGGTGGCTAGCTCTATCTTTATCCTCATCTTTCAAAACTCAATTTCACATAAAACTCTAATCTAAGACAAGAGTTCACGTAAGTGTTAGAATGTTAAGTTCAACAAGGACTTATTATGCGTGGATTATTTGTTACAGGTACCGGTACTGATATCGGTAAGACCTATGTAAGTGCAGCTATTGCCCGCGAGCTTACATCTTTAAATTTAAAACTAGCTTATTACAAAGCAGCTGTGAGTGGTTCAGATTGTATTGAGCACTCTGATGCAGGTTACGTACGTGACCACGGCGGTATTACTCAAGAGACTGACAGTTTATTATCATATCTTTATCAAAAGCCTTTATCTCCTCATCTAGCAGCCCGTGGTGAAAAGCGCTTTGCTTCAATGGAGACTATCAAAAAGGCTTTTAATTCATTAAAAGATAAGTATGACTATGTCTTATCAGAAGGCGCAGGTGGCATTATCTGCCCTGTAGTTTGGGAAGAGAATTGTCATATCCTTTATCAAGATATCTTAAAAGAGTTAAAGCTTCCTGTAGTAATTGTAGCCGATGCAGGTCTTGGCACAATTAACCATACCGTACTTACCATTAACTATCTTCAAGAGAATAACTTTAAAGTACAAGGGGTTATCTTAAATAACTTTGATAAAGACAGCTTAATGCACACCGACAATCTAAAGATGATTGAAGAGATCTCAAAGGTTAAAGTTATTGCTACCTTAGCAAAAGGGGAGAGCAAACTTCATATGCTAGACAAGCGTATAGATGAGTACTTTGAAGAGTGCTAAAGCTACCTTTTGTTTAAAACAAGTTTGACAGAATAACAATAGACTAAAAATATACCCAAAAGAGCATTATATGAGTGATAAGTTACAAGATTTAATTGAGTTTGATGTTGAGCATATTTGGCATCCTGCTGCGCAAATGAAAGACTATGAGTCTTTTCCTCCTATTTGCATTGAAAAAGCACAAGGTCCTTATTTATATACAACTCCTGGCTCAAAGTATCCAGATAAGATCTTAGATATCATCTCCTCTTGGTGGTGTAATTTATTAGGCCACTGCAACAGCGAGATCTCTGATGCTATCTCAAATCAGGCGCATAAACTTGAGCATGTGATCTTTGCAAACTTCACTCATGAGTCAGTAATTGAGCTAACTAAAGAATTACTTACAATAGTGCCTCATGGCTTAACTCACTTTAATTATGCTGATAATGGCTCCTCAGCTGTGGAAATGGCTTTAAAGATTGCTTTCCAATACAAACATCAAATCGGAGAAAAGAAGCGTACTAAGTTTGCTTGCCTATCTGAAGGTTATCACGGTGAGACTATCGGTGCTTTATCTGTTGGCTCTATGGATTTATACAATTTAATGTATAAGCCTATGATGATGGATAATCTCCATATTGAAGCACCAGATTTAGTCTTTAATCCTGAAGATTATCCAAATAAGTGTTTAGAAAGAGCAAAAGAGGTCTTTGACAAGCACGGAGATGAGCTATGTGCTTTAATTGTTGAGCCTTTATTACAAGGCGCAGGTGGAATGAGAATGTATCCACCTGAGTATCTAAAAGCACTTTATGATCTCTGTAAAGAGCACAATGTTTTATTTATTGCCGATGAAATTGCAACAGGCTTTGGTAGAACTGGTAAGTGGTTTGCTTGCGATCATGCTGGTATCACCCCTGATATCATGTGTCTTTCAAAGGCTATCACGGGTGGTTACATGCCAATGTCAGTTGTTTGTGTAACCGATGCTGTGTATAACGCTTTCTTAGGAGAGTATGGTGAGCACAAAGCTTTTGTGCACTCTCATACCTACGCTGGTAACCCTTTAGCATGTGCCTGTGCTTTAGCTGTAATTAAGATCTTAAAGCGTGACCATATCATTGAAAAAGCTCAAGAGATGGGCAAGTGGTTGTCTTATGAGTTTAAATCACGTTTTGAAAACAATGACCATATTCTTGGTATTCGTCATTTAGGGTTAATCAATGCTTTAGAGATTGTAAAGGATAAGGCAACCAAAGAGCGCTTTGATCCTAAGTTAAGACTTGGCTATAAGATTTATCAAAGAGCTTTAGAGTTAGGTCTGCTTCTAAGACCTATCGGGGATACCTTATACTTCAATCCTCCTTTAAATATTCAAAAGCAAGATCTTCAAAATGCAATCGAGATTATGGACAGAGCTGTAGGGGAGATCTTAAAAGAGTATTGCTAAAGACTTTTGTTAAGTTTTGGTCATATAGAGGGGTAATTGAGGAAAATTTGTTAAATGTCATAAATAAGCCATTTAACACTTGATTAGAGCTTTGTGATGCAAAAAAGTTTGATTTAAAACTTGCAACAGCCTCATTATATCTATATAATGCACTCACTTTCTTGATGAGGATGCTTAGCTCAGTTTGGTTAGAGCATCTGCCTTACAAGCAGAGGGTCATAGGTTCGAGTCCTATAGCATCCACCATGAGAAGATATCCATATAATGGATGCTTAGCTCAGTTTGGTTAGAGCATCTGCCTTACAAGCAGAGGGTCATAGGTTCGAGTCCTATAGCATCCACCACGCAGGCAACCTATAAGGTTGCTTTTTTGATCTTAGAACATCTCTCCCATTCCCAAATTTTACCAAAATAGAGCAAATTTTAAGATTTGCAATAAAATATTTTGTATGTTGCAAAAATTGCAATTTAATTACAAAACTCCTACCTTAATATTTAACTCTTTGTCTTTTAAAGAAATTCTTGATTTTAATTTTTGTAAAATTATCTTCTAATGTAAATTATTGCAATAGATTAAATTCTCTGTTGCAAAAAGTGATTGACTTAGATAGATACTGATCGATAATACGAAACATACAGATCACCATTACCAGTGGTGATTTCGCATCTTTACCATCCACAAAAGATGCCCAAGCGTAGTAAAAACTACATCAAAACACCTAGCAAAGGCTTTATATTGGCTAAAGCGACAGGTGCAAGAAAACTTAATAAAAACTAAAACATTAATTGCCTTAAAGGCGGAGTTATTAAAATGACAGGCAGCTTGCTGTTTTGTATATGTTTAGCTTACTTCGTTGTAGCTTATTTCGTATACGGTGGATTCTTAAAGAGACTTTTCTCAATTGATCCAAAAAATCCAACCCCAGCTAATACCAACACTGATGGTATTGACTATGTTCCAACCCCAAGAATCGTGCTATTTGGTCACCACTTTGCATCTATTGCAGGTCCTGGTCCTATCGTTGGTCCTATTATGGCAGCATACTTTGGTTGGCTACCAGCTTTAATTTGGATCTTAGTAGGTTGCGTATTTGTTGGTGCTTTCCACGATTTTGCAGCTTTAGTTATTTCAATTCGTAACAAAGGTCGTTCAATTTCTTTCGTAGCTGACAAACTTTTAGGTTTCTCAGGCCGTCAGTTATTCTTAACCTTCTGCGTACTATGCTTATTCTTAGTTGTAGCTATCTTTACTCTGTTAATCGATGGTCTATTTACTAAGTTCCCAGCTGTAGCTACTGCTTCCGTTCTTTTCATTATCCTAGCTCCTATCTTTGCTTTTACTACAAGAAAGATTGGCATGAGATTAACTCATGCTTCATTTATCTTTGTACCATTAGTATTCGTAGCAGTATTTGTAGGTGAAGTTTTCCCTCTAGATGTAGGAGCTACCTTTGGATGGGATGCAACAGAGGTAGGTCACTTCTGGTTAGTTGTTTTAGGTATATATATTCTAGCAGCCTCAGTAATTCCTGTTCAGTGGTTACTACAACCTCGTGACTACATGAATTCATGGTTACTATACTCAATGTTATTACTGGGCTTCTTATCAATCCTCTTTGCAAATCCTGATGTTAAGATGGCATCTTTTGAAGGTTGGGAAGCTGTAACTGGTAATGGCAAGATGACTGACTTAGTACCAGCTCTATTCATCTTTATTGCTTGTGGTGCTTGCTCTGGTTTCCATGCTCTAGTTGCATCTGGTACTACCTCAAAGCAGTTAAAGTCTGAAGCTGATGCTCTTCCAATCGGTTATGGCGCAATGCTTGTTGAAGGTGTTCTAGGCGTTATGGCTTTAGTTGCTGTGATGGCTATGGATAAGGAAGTATTCGTTGATTTAGGTAAGAATCCAGCAGCTGCCTTTGCAACTGGTATTTCAGGTTTCTCTGAGTCATTAGGCTTAGATGTAGGTTACTCAAAGACCTTTATCTCACTAGCTATCTCTGCATTTATGATGACTTCTTTAGATACAGCAACTCGTCTTTGCCGTTTCATCTTCCAAGAGTTATTCATGCCTCATTCAAATGCAACCGAGCAGGAAGAAGAAGCAGAGACCAAGATGCAAGAGCAGGATATTGGCTTTATTAGAAATTTCCTTCTAAATAAGTACACAGCATCTGCTATCGTTGTTGGTATCTCTTTAGTTCTAGCACTATCAGGTGAGGCTGCATCTCTATGGCCTATCTTTGGTGCATCAAATCAGCTAATGTCAGCTATTACTCTTTTAGTTGTAACTTTATGGTTACTATCTAAGGGCGTAAATTGGGTAGTTGCTTTAATTCCTATGATCTTCATGATGGTTATGAGTATTTGGGGCGTGATCCAGGTAATTCAGCAGCAATGGGATTCAAACGGTGTTCTAGTTACCGTTGGTGTCTTACTTGTGGTAATGGCTGCTTTACTTGTATGCTTAGGCGTTTCAGTTATTACCCACCACTTCAAGCAATATGCTGAAGGTAAGAAGATTGATGTTAAGTGGTAGTTAAAAACTACAAGTAAATTACCTTAAATTTTGAAAATGCTCATGGAGTCAAAGCTCTGTGGGCATTTTTTTTATTGTTCTGCAAAATTCTCTTTTAAAAGTTAAGATGATATTAACATGTTGAAATTACGCTAATTTATTTTTTAACATTTTATCTCAAAGACTAATAATTTAAATAAAACTATGCTAAAATGACTAACATTGGAAGATGAGACTAAACGTTTTATTATTTACTGTAATTAATGAGAAAAAAACTATGACGATGAGCAATTACAGCCATAGCTGTACCCATTCTAACTATAGGCCATATATACATTTTGAACATGGCCATCCTGTTGCAATCTACTGCCCCGAATACGGCGAGAAAATAAGAACTGTCGAACACTGCTATAAAAGTGCGGATAAGTACATTGCTTTTACGCTGTGTTTTGGAATTATCTATCTAATTTACAAGTATCACCTAGATTATTACATCACTCGACATTGTATGTATGAAGTGATGTACGCGTTTGCTTTTGGCGTCTTTTAGATTTCGAAGTCTTAAGATAGTTAATTATCTTCCATACTAATTAAATTTGTGTAATAAAAAAATTTAAAAGCCTTTATTTACCTTGATTGAATAAGGTTTCAAGGGGCTTTTACCTAGAAAAAAATAACATATTTTGATAAAATATTGCGTCTAAAAGGAGCAATTATGTCTGATAACAACACTACTAAAAAAGCTACTACCACAGCAAAAGAGACTGCAAAAACTAGTAAGAGAAAGACTAGTTCTGTGCGTAAAGATGATGGTATTTCATCTACAAAAAAAGCTCCTAAAAAAACAACAGCTATCAACACCAAAGCTATCAACACCAAAGCTATCAACACCAAAGCTATCAACACCAAAGCTATCAACACAAACTCTGTAAGACGTACTGCTGTCGATTTTGATAAGGCAGAAGCTTTAAGATGTGAAGAAATGCTCTTACAGGAGAGCTTTGAGCAAGACTTAATTAACAGTGCCGATCTTAATCAAAAGTACAAAGAGATTAAGAAAATTAAGCTAAGCTATGACTTACAAGGAGCGCAGCTTAATGAAATTATCTTCTGGTCATATGTGCGCTCAGTTGCAATTGATGGCAACAAAGATCTGCAAATTGAGGCTAAAGCTCATTTAGATAAAGCTCTAGAATTTTCAGCAAATATTGGTCTTTACAATATCTGCTATGATGAATCTGGTAAAAAGTCTAATATCCTCAAAGTAAAAGATATCCTCTCATCAGATGATGTGGGTAAAAGCATTGATGATTTAATGGATGTCTTTTATAACAAGTTTGATGATGTTGAAAATCACTGTGGTGTTTTACCTGATTTATATAGTGCTTATGTACCATATCCATTTATGTACATTATGAGCAAAGTAGGTCATGGTAAAAATCAAGTATCTCTTGGACCTACTTTAGAAAAGGATGAATTAGGTCAGGCTTTTTGCTCTCCTTTTGATATGCTCACTTACAAGTGTTCACCAAATCAAGAGGTCAATGATCCAGAAAATTTAACTGCACTTAAACTTGCTGCGTTAAAAAACTTAGCTCCAGAGTTTTTTAGAGCAATGCAGGAAGATAAAACTACCATTGAGAAGAACAGCGTTGTCAAAGGCTTAAATGGCGATGTTGCCTACAGAATCGGTAAGTGCTATTTAGAAGGCAATATTCTTCCTATCAATAAGAAAAAAGCTCGTGACTTTTTGGCTTACGGCATGGTGGTAGGTAGTGTTGATTGTACGCTTGCCTATGTGCTTTTCTGCATGGGATTAGATTTTAAAGAAGACAATCAAGATAAGGTTATATCAAACTTATATCAGATCTTCTTAAATTGTTTCTTATTAACCTATGAAGCAACCGTGGAATGGCAAAGTCCATTAATTAACCCAAGTCAAAATCCATTGCTTTTAACTGTAAAGCGTCACTTAGCTTTATTTAATCTTTTATCAATTGTTAATGATGCAAGATTTACTTTGCATTATGAAGAAGCTCCTTTTGCGTTGCCTCATGAGATGATGCAGTATTTTAATATGATGGTAAGAGAGGCTTTAGATTTAGGTTATAAGCTAAATTTACCTACAAGATATAAGTTAGAGACTGCTTTAGGTCTTATGATCAAATGCACTAAATTCTGTGAAGAGTTTGGGGTTAACATTAAAGATCTATTACAAATTGCTCACATTAAAGTACCAAAAGTTAAAAAGGATGAAGATCCACAAGATAGATATTGTTTAAGCCTCATTACTCATGGTGCTAATGAAGCTCAAGATGAGTATTCAATTCAAGGCTTTAACTTAATTTCTGATTTTGAAGGCGTGGGCCTTGAGAATATTGATGAGCCAACCTTAAGATCAATGTCTGATTTAGGCTTTGCTAATGCAACCTTTGCCTTAGGTGCTAATGGCATTAAAAACAATGAAAAAGAAGGCTTGATGTATTGGCAAGAGTCAGCAAATCAAGGCTATCCTTTAGCGTTGTTTAATATTGCAGCTCATTTTGATCTATGTGATAACCCTGAAAAAGCCATTGAATACGGCAATATCGCAGTACGTCATGGCATGGTTTATGGCTACTTTGTTCTATACAGAGCCTATTTAAAACGTAGCAAATTACAAAACACTAAACTTGCTTATACCTATTTGCGTATTGCTGCAGAGTACATGTGTGATGTGGCTATTCGTGAGTTAAAGGGGGCAAGACTTCAAAGAACTTACGATCCACTTCCATTTGTGAATGCTTTTGAAGACTTAGAAGCTTTAGCTGAGATTAACGGTCCGGCTGCTTTAATGCTCTCTGAGATCTACGAAAATGGTCTTTTCATGCCACTTAATACCCAAAAGAGCTTTTTATTCCAACAAAAAGCTATCGAAAATGGTATCAATGTGTTCTATGACAACTATAAAAGAACCTTTGAAAAGGCTTATTTAAAAGATAGATTAGTTTTACCTCCATACACTTCATACCGTCAGTCTTTAGAGATCATGAAGCCTTTTTATGAATCTCCAATGGATGAAGAGCGAGTAGAAGATGCACACAAAACTGCTTTGGCAAAATTAAAAGATGTAGTTGATAAGTTACTAGCTGGTAAAACTTTGCTTGAGCAAGAGCTTGCCTATGCTTTTGTAAACTCTCCATTGTGTAAGAACCTTGAAGTTTTAAATCTGCACAGTGATAAGCGTTTACATACTTTAAAAGAGCCATTGAGTTTTTCTACTTTCTTCTTAAAAGAAGAACTCTTGATGGGTAACTACAATGTATTAAGACCAAAAGAGGACTTTGAGAATTTATACGATAAGTCGATTGCTTACACTAAAGGCATTTGTGAGCAGTACTATGTAGAGCTTAATAAGCGCAAAGCTGAGATTGCAGCAAATGGTACTGACAATGTAGCAAAAGCTCATAAGGCAAAATCAAACCTTAAGTTTAGTCGACAAAAAGATGAAATTGAAGTAAGAAATTACTTTGATGATTCTAAAAAGTCAAAACAAGAACAAGCTACTCAAAAGGATAATAAGTTCTCTCGTATTAACAAAGATGAGTACAAGAACATGATGAAAAAAGCCTTAGTGGATACTAAGTCATCATCTCTTGCTCTATCTGATGTCATGCCGTCTGTTGATATGTCATTTGTGAACGCCTTACTTGAGGTGCGCTCAGTTTTCTTTAAGCCAAATTACCAAGCATTTAGAAGTCAGTTAAAGCGTGCGGTGTATGGCTTAAATCCAATTGCGGTGATCTTATATCACTTAGATTTTTCATCAGTTTGTCCTTCATTTGAAAAGCACGTGACAGAAAGTGACAATACTCAAATTAGCTTTGATCCTGATGTATTTGTATCAAAGGTTGCTCAATAGAAGTTTGTTATGCAATATTTACTAAAAATCTCAATTGAGAACACTCAAGCTTGGCGTTTAATTGCTGTAGATGGTGAGGCTGATTGTGCTCATGTTGCTCACTTAATTACTTTAGCTTTTGATTATCAAGAGGGGACAGAGTCTTTAATTGTATCTAAGCAAAAACTTGAGTGTGGAGTAGCTGGAGAGCCTCAAGGTTTAAAAGCCTTAGAGACTTTTGATAGCTTAAAGCTTGAGATGGATGATGATTTTGAATTTGCTATCTCATCAAATCCTAACTTAAAGCATATAGTGCATGTGATGAAAAAAGAAGAGCACTTATTTTGCTTAATGCCATCATGTTTAGTTGGATCTGGGCTAATGCCTAAAAATCATGACTTAACAGCAGATGAAATTAACGCTTTCTATGATAGTGAAGAGATTCAATCACTAGATTTGCGCGAGGTGACCAATCGCCTGAGAGCTTATGGCTCAAAGCGTAAAAATCTTGATGGTAATAAAGTAAGTGAAGCGGTGGTTAGAAGTGGTGCAGCTCCACTTAACTTTGAGCTTAAATAAGTATTTTTAGGAAAAACATATCATTCGTACTACAATGTACGCAGTTTGAAGATTAAAGAATTTAAGCGTTAAGCTTAGATCATAAAAATAAAGGCAGAACATATGTCATTACACATGATAGATAATGTCACCATTCCAAGTGACTTTAATTTACCAAAGCGTCCAACTCTTGAAGAAAAGAAAAAAGATGATGAGCTTTTTGAAGAGGCTCTTGAGCTTATTAAAAAGAAAAACGCTCTTTTAATTGCTCACTACTACACCTCAGAGACTATGCAAAGACTTTGTGAGGCAGCAGGTGGTGCGATTGGTGATTCTTTAGAGATGGCTCGTATTGGCCGTGATAGTGACAAGAATTTAATCTTAGTAGCAGGCGTGCGTTTCATGGGCGAGACTGCTAAGATTTTATCTCCTAATAAGACTGTGGTAATGCCAAATCTAAAAGCTGAGTGCTCACTTGATATGTGCTGCACAGTTGATGATTTACGTAAAGTAAAAGCTCAATATCCAAAGGCAACCGTGGTTGCATACGCAAACACTTCAGCTGCTGTTAAAGCTGAGTCTGATTGGATTGTTACCTCATCTTTAGCTGTTGAGCTTGGTAAGTACCTAACTCAAAAAGGTGAGCCTATTTTATGGGTACCAGATAGACACTTAGGCTCTTATATTGCAAATCAGTCATCATCAGATATTTATTGCTGGCCAGGTCGTTGCATTGTTCATGATGCTTTTGAAGCTAATGCTTTAGAGTTTGTGAAAAAAGAGCATCCAAAGGCTTTAGTACTAGTTCACCCTGAAGCTCCAGCTAATGTTGTAGAGATGGCTGATTATGTAGGTTCAACTTCTCAAATCTTAGCTTATGCTAAAAACTCTGAGGCAGAGGAGTTTATCATCGGTACTGAGCGTAACATCTTCTATAAGTTACAGCTAGCTTGCCCTAATAAGACCTTTATTGAAGCACCAGTTGCAAGCACTAAAGGTTATTGCATTAGCTGCGCTAACTGCCCATGGATGGAGCTTAATACTCTACAAAGCTTAATTGATGCTTTAAATAAGCCTGAAGAGCACAGCTTATCAGTTGATGAGAATATCCGTCTCCAAGCTCTAAAACCACTTGAGCGTATGTTGTCATTCTCAGCTGACTTAAAATCTGGCAAGATCGTTTTAAGCTAGTTTAAAACAGAATGCTAAGTTGCCTTGAGAGAAATCTTGAGGCAATTTTGTTTTTGTGTATACTAAATTAAGTTTGGTAATTTAGGTTTTAATTTTATGAAAGGCACAATTTCTTTTTATAACGCAGATGAGCAACGCGGCTCTATTAAAGGTGATGATGGCAATATTTATGACTTTACACTAGATAATGTCAATGCTGATAATTTTGAAATTGAACCTTTGAGAGAAGTTATTACTAGTTTGCCTAAGAGTGCTACCTATAAAGATTGTTTAGTAAGTGATTTAAGAGTTGGCTTTGAAGTTTTAGAAGATGACTCACTAAAGGATATCTATGCTTTAAAAGAGCAAAACTTAATCTTAGATAAAGTTCATTACATGGTTCCAAAAGAAGTTGGTATTGCCTTAGATATTCCTAAACCTTATCAAGTAATCGATAAAGCAGAGTTTTTAATTCATCGTACAGCTCGTAACCCACGTTCTTTAATGCTAGGGCTGATTAGTGATTGTAAGGCACTAGGTGGCAATGTCTTAATTGACTTTGAGAAAAAGCAAATTGTTAAAAACTCTATTGGCTTTTCTTATTATCTGTATGAAGGGCAGGGAAGAGTTGCAGTGATGGCCTATCCTGATGAAAAAGGCACTTCACGCATGTCACTTTTAAAAAGCTCAATTAACCATCAGCGCATTGCTAAAATTCATAAAGAGGATCTAAACAATAAGCTTGGTATTAAGCTCTTAAAGATCTTAGGAGCTTTCCTTTTGGTGATGTTCACAATTGGCTTTATCTTAGCTAAATAGTAATTAGTAAGAATGCTTTGGGCAGAATAAGAAAGTTCTGCCTTATTTTTACTAAAATTATTAGCAAATGCTAACTATAATTAGCTATATGTAATATAATATAGCCTATGTTAACTGTTGTAATACAGTTTTATAAATTCATACAAATAAAAAAGTTGGTTAGGAATAAAAATGTTAGCAAAGTTAGTTTTATTTGCTCTTTTGTGTTTAGCAGTGCTTGCCTTTTATAAAGGAGCTAAAAAGATAATAAGACTTATCTCTAAAGGTGATGGCTGTAATTGTTCTAAAACAGGTGAGTCTATTTGTCATTGCCATGATAATGACAAGGGTAAAAGAGGCTTTTAACAGTACTGACTAAATCCCTCCAAAGTGCTCATTTTTAGAGAACAGTCTTTAAAAGGTAGGAAAGTGCACAATTTCACAATATTTTTCTACCTTAAATCTTATCTATGTGCTAATTTTGAAATAGTTATGTTTTTGGTCTTGAAAAAACTAAAAGCACTCCCCATGTATTAACTGAATACACAAGTTAAGCAATAAGGATTAACATGGAAGAGAACGAGAAATTTAGAGTTGATGCATTAACTGAAGATACTCTTCGTAAGCTTGAAGCAAGTGGTCTTAGAATGACCGTTCAACGTCGTCATATCATTGAGATCTTAACTTCAAGTCAATGTACCTCACCAAAAGAGTTATGGTACGAGGCTAAGCAGTATGTACCTGATTTAGGTATCGCTACTGTTTATCGCTTAATCAACCGTTTAGAGCAAATTGGCGTGATCTCAAAAGCTCGCAATTTGGGTATGCAACGAGTTGAGCCAAAACTTGGTACCATTGCTGATGAAAAAGGTCGCAAGTTTAATCCTATGAATGTAGGCGATCTTAAGTCTATTGTTAAGCAAGGCTTAATCTCTCGTGGTACGATCTCGCAATTTAATGACATTGAGTTGTCATTAGTTGGCGATAAAGTTAACATTACAATTAAGTAATTGATTTTTATCAGTTATAATATTTTATTAGTTATAAGACTATAAGTTAGAAAGCTTTCAAATAAGGATTGGTTTATGGAAAAGATTAAAAGCGCACCTACTGCTTTAGATGCAGTACCTGAGATTGTTCAAAAGAAATCAGGTGAAATTGCAGAGTCAGGTGAGACTTATCTTGAGACCATCCTAGTGATGAAAGAGCGCCGTTCTAATGGTTTAGTACGTGCTGTTGATGTAGCTAATGAATTAAAGTTATCTAAACCTTCTGTATCTCGTGGTTTAGGTCTGCTTAAAGAGAAGAACTTAATTCAAATTGGTATCGCAGGTGACATTGAGTTCACTCCAGAGGGTCGTAAGCTAGCTGAGCGCGTCTTTAAACGTCATCAGTATTTAACTGTGTTCTTTAAGCATATTGCCAAAGTTCCATCAGATGTAGCTGAAGCTGATGCTTGCCGTGTAGAGCACGTAATTTCAGATAAGACTATGAAAGGCATTATCGCTTTCTTAAAAGAAAACGAGATTGTCTAAAGTCTATTAGACTATAATTTTAAGAATTCTTCAAAAGTGACAAAAGCACGCCTCGGCGTGCTTTCTTGTAGATGTGTGGAAATGATTAGAGCAATATAGATTATTTAGGATCTTTGTGCTCTAAGAAATCTCCAACAGTTGCATTTAATGAATCGATAATATCTTGTGGTTTAACACCAACTGATAAGCCTCGTCTGCCACCTGATACTAAGATCTCATCAAATTGCAAAGCTGATTCACTTAATAAAATTAAAGTACGTCTTTTCTGACCAAAAGGGGAGACACCACCAATCACATAGCCTGTAATACGGGTAGCATCTTCTTTACTAGCAACTTCAAGATTCTTTAACTTCATAATACGAGCTGCGTTTTTAAGTGAAATCATCGAATCTACAGGGGTAATTGCAGTTACATAGGTTTTATCGTGTACTAAAAGGATAGTTTTAAATACTCGAGCTTCTTCAATACCTAAAGTATGGGCTCCAAATTTACCAAAATCATGATCTACAGTGCATTCATAGCTGTATTCTTTAAAAGCAATCTTGTGATCTTTTAAAAATTTCTGGGCTGGGGTGATCATATCAATCCTTACAAATGGCTTATTTTAGCCATTTAAAAATAATTAAGCGTAATTGTACTTAATAATTTCTTCTTTCTATCGACAAATAATTTTGAAGGTTGCTAAATTTGCTAGCAGTTCCTCACTTTTTCTGTTCGTTTAGCTTAAATCAATTGACAAAAATTTTAAAGCACTTTTAGAATGTGCACAAATGTGACATAAACGAAAACAAAACTGTACTTAATTTGACATTAAGAAATTTGTAAATGTCACAATAATTATAAAAAATTGGTTATAAAACAAACATTTTGCTCTTGTATGTTGGCAGATTTTACTGCTTTTGCTATTACCTTTTGGGTAGATATACATGGCTGACATCAGACTTCATCTTGAGCAGAGTCTATTACACAACATTACAACAATGCCAAACGAACTTGCAACTATGGCCGTGCGTGAGGATGCAAAGCACGGTAATACTACTTTTCCTATTGAAGTCTATCCAAGCGTAGTCGAGGATAATTATCCAGTTTATTATAAAAATCACTGGCACCAAGAAGCAGAAATTATCTTTGTAGAAAAAGGTAGTTTAACCGTGAATATCAACTCACAATCAATAGTTCTAAACGCTGATTGCTTCTATATCTTGCCATGTAAACTTGCTCATTCTTTAGTAAAAAGTGGCAAGTCGGTGATGTGGTTTATGGTGTTCAACCCTGAGATGATAAGGCTTGCTTACTATGACCCAATGCTTACTAAGATCTTAGATGCACTTCAAGATACCTCTTTGCAGATAAAACCAATATCTTCTAAAAAGTCTAAATATTTTGAAGAGGAAAAACGTTGTTATAACACCATTAGAGAACTAGTGTATGCCAAGAATTTAACAGAAAGACTGTTAGTTAAAGCAAAATTAACTGAGCTCTTAGTCTATCTATATCAAGATGGTGTTTTTAACCACATTGAAGTAAATACCTCACTAGACCAAGTTAGGGCCCAAAAGTTTAAAGAGCTTATCTCCTGGATCCAAGATCATCACAGTGGACCTCTGTCTATTGAAGATGCTGCCTCGCGCATGAACTTTTCAAATGCTTACTTTTGTAGGTTCTTTAAACAAATAACCCACATGTCATTTACTGAGTTTGTAAATGACTACAGATTAACTCAAGCTTGTGATGACATTATGCAGGGGACAAAGGCTATAGCAGATATAGCAGCAGATCATGGCTTTGATAATGAATCATATTTCTTTAGACTCTTTAAAAAGAAATATGGAGTAACCCCGCTTAAATACCGCAAACAAAGCTAGCTTTTCATAATATCTATTACCAAA
>ONCS01000203.1 GCA_900316375.1 uncultured Succinatimonas sp.
TCCACAAGTTTAGGATCGCCTATGGCACGGTCCACATCTTTTAGATCTATTGCTATAGCTTGATAAAGTTTTGATGGGAGAACTTCAAGCTTAGGCTCAGAGTAAACAACTTGTAACTTATCATTAACCACGACTAAGGAAGATGTGGTCAGTAAGTGATAGTTTTTAATTAAAACTTCATAATTCATAAGTAGTTAGGCAGTCAAATCTAAGCTATATTTATCTTTTTATATCAAATAAACGACTACAATATAATCAAAAATACGTTGCCGTTTATTAAACGATCTATCTTGCAATTATAGTCCTATAATGCACTCGTAGATTAAATGTGAAGAATTTCCTTAGTCAAGAAAGAAAAGATTTTTTTACATTTTAAGCTCTTTTAAAGAGCTTTTAAGACTTAACTAACGATTGAATTAAAGTTAGTTAAAACCAGTTTTGTAAGATTAAGCTTTTGCTTAACCTAGAGTTAATAAGTGTAGAGTAGTAGCATTATGCTACTAAATTCGTAGGATCTAGCTAGTTGTAGGACAGGCTAGATCCTTTTTTTATGATTTTTCCCAAGTTTTTATTTATTAGGTAAGCCTACAAGAATAGGCTTTAGGCTTGATACTTAAAGATCTTTAAAGGCTTCTGGATCATCAAAGGTCCAGGTCATATCAAATTCGTTCTCATCAAAGTTAGCTTTAGCTATAAATTCCTCAAAATCGATTTTATCTTGCCAAAACTCATTGAGGAGAGCAGCATTAGTACCTACAAAGCACATTAACTTTTCTAAATCATCTTTTTCAAGATTTACTTTATAAAGCTCTTCTTCATCTAATAAAAGGCCTTCTTTTATAGATAGAGGGAGTAACTCTTTAGGATCAGGATAGTTATCTTCGTAGTTATTTTGAAAAAGTACGAACGGTTCATCACCTAAACCATCTAAGTGAGGAACTAAAAATAGATTTACTGGAAGGCACTTATGGCTGCGCTTTCTTAAAGGAGATAATAGAAAATAATCTTCAAAAACATAGGGTTGCATATAACTTCCAAGGTGCTAAATTATTATCTTTTGTCGCTTATTCTTATGCTTATACTTGCGACTTTTCTCTATGTATAGTTTAACATTTTCTAAATGTTAAAAATCATTTTGCACCATAATTAGTAATTATTATTGTTAATAATCTATTATACAAGTGCAAATTTTCTTATTGATAAAGACTTTTATTTTCAAGAAGTTAAAACTGAATTTTAGCCAAATAATATAATTTACACAGCGTAAATTTGTTGTTAGATTTGCAAACTAGTGCACAATTTTTCACAGTCTTAACAGTGCTGTTCACGCTTTACAATTTCACTTACTAAAGCATCAAGATTGACCATCACCGCATCAATTCGCTCTTGCAGATCTAAGCTTTTCTGACTTGGAATTGAGCCTAGTACTTCTAAAAGCTGAGCCTTAGATTTAATGGTGTTTAGCTCTTGATGAACACTTAAATTAGCATTCTCAATCACATCTTCAATCTCGAGTAGTGGTGCCATGTTCTCCATAGTTATGAACTCCTTACGTTTTCAAATTTTGTAAAATTCTTATAGACTAGGTAGAGCCACTAGCTTATAACATGCTCTAATTTTGAGTAGTCATAGCTGTCTTTAAAGGTTTTACTTTGCACAGTGTTGTTGATCTTAAAGTTCACTACATCTTCAAAACTGTTTAAGATAAAGCGGCTTTTAGTCTTGATATCTTCAAGAATATAAGTGCCACGGCGAGGGTTATGCATTAAAACATAGCCTTGAGCACGAAGTGATCGCACCAGACACTCAATTAAATAGGTCTCATAGTCACGGTTAATCATGCTGCACTCCTTAAGCACTTAGGCACACCTGCAACCACACAGCACTTTTTCACAAAGTCTAGAGGCAGGGCTAAAAAGATCTCTTTTAAGCTTTGACCATCAATTTCAAAGGTTAAGGCCTTCTCTAAGCTCTTGTAATAGAACTCGTTACGGTAGAAGCTGTCTACTAGCTTATAGCCTTCATCTTCATGGACTAAGTTAAAGCGGGCGTTGATCTGCCATGAGCTTAGATGCTCTTCTAGTAACTTTTGTAATTGCTCTATCATAGAAGCTCCTTTTTTATCTTTAATTTCAGTAAGTTATACTTTAAATTTGGGCCTTTTATCAACTTACTATCTGTTTTACTTTTATATAGTTAGTTTTTATCTTGTATAGATAGTATAGATCATATTTTATAATTTTTATATTAATATTTAGAATATTTTTATAAGTTACACTTAGTCTTTTGATCTGTAGAAGAATTTTGTTTAAAAGTTAGAGTAAAGGGGGGGTAGTGAGATATTGCTAAATTGATGGAAAGATTAGAGAAATTACATTGAAGTAGAAAAGGTTAAAATGGGGAGCAAATAATTAAGGAAAGGTGGAACAATGCAACACGCACAGCGATCGTTCCACCTTATGCTAAATAAGAATTGTAAAATAATGACTTGAAGTTACAGAAGATTAAGTATCTTCTTTTTTTCTGCAGGTAAATCAAAAGGAGGCATCAGCCTCCTTTGTAATTAGATTTATTTAATCTTGAAAACTAAGCTTGTCCTTCAAGATAAACTTTGTTGAAGTCTTTTACATATTTTAAGAAAGGCTCTTCAGGAATTGGCTTTGAGAAGTAGAAGCCTTGTAAGTGCTCAACACCAGCCTCGCGAAGCTCGGCTGCCTGCTCCTCTGTTTCCACACCTTCTGCTACAATTCCCATACCAAGATTTAGCATCATGTTAATACATGCGTGCATGATGGTATTAGCCTGCTTATTCCCCTCTTCAAAAGCAGGCCATACTAATGACTTATCAAGCTTAATTAAGTCATAGCGCACTGCCACAATCTGAGAGAAGTTAGAGTAACCTGTACCAAAGTCATCCATAGAGAACTTATAACCAAACTTCTTTAACTGCTCCATGTTCTGTAAAGCAATCTTGCCTTGACGAGAAATTGCAGTTTCAGTAATTTCAAGGTTAATCATATCAGGAGTTAAACCATGACTCTTGATAGTATTGTGCACAGTATAAGCAATGTTTGGATCGGCAATTTGAATACCTGATAGGTTAACCTCAATGTACTTTAAGCCAATCTTTTGCACATCATTTTCTTTAATAAAGCGACATACGTGATTTAATACGATCTCTCCTAACTTACTAATTAGACCGCAACGCTCAGCAATTGGGATGAAAACTTCAGGTGAGATAAAGCCATAAGTAGTTGAATCTTTAAGTCTTACTAAAGCTTCAGCTGAGTCACAACGACCAGTCTTAGTATTGATAATTGGCTGGTAAACAACATAGAAACCGTCTTCATCAATGGCTGTTTGCACAAGCTTTTCAACGTTTTGTAAATAGTTGCGCTTAGAGGCAATCTCTTTATCAACTTGTAAAATTGAGTGATCAGTTTGAGCTTCGTAATTGCTCTTACAGAAATTCATCAAGTTGACTAAGTCATCAAAGTTTCGAGCGTGCTCTGGGCACTCGATAGAGCAAGCAAAGTAAACAGGTTGAATTGGGCTGTTTTCTAAAACCAATGCCTTTTCAGAGATCTTATAACGTGATACCCAGTCATCTAAGTGCTCTTTGGTGAAGATAATAAA
>ONCS01000060.1 GCA_900316375.1 uncultured Succinatimonas sp.
AGCTTACCTTTTAAAGAATTGATAGCATTGGTAGTTGCAGTAAACAATGACAAATCTAGATCTTCAAGTTTAATTTGCCCATCAAGAGTTTTTGACTTATAAGGATCGCTTACATGAGCATTAAAACTTAATTTGCCATGATCTTTAGTAAGTTTGGCATTAACGATAGCAGAGAGTGTGCGCTCATTAATATCTAAATCCATATCAAAGTTCTCATATGGCAAAAAGGCATTGCTAATTACAGCTCCACCATGATTAGCCTTAGCATTAGCTTTTAAGGTAAGAATGCCACGATTTACCGAAATATCTGCTTGCATGCTCATACGACCACGCAAATCTAAGTTCTTTGGGAAATAACGATTAAAGGCAACTAGCTCTACTTCATCTAAAATAGCTTTAGTATCAATTCGTTGTGGAGAGAGCTTAGTATCAGCAATTTTTATTGAAGCAATACCATTTGAAAGCTTAATTGGACTTATTGTACCTTGATGTTGTTTAAGACTATAGTTTACTTTTACAGGCTCTAATAAAGATACAGGCTCAATAATATGGCTTACCACCATCAAGCTAGAAATTTCACCTTTGTATTGAGAGGTCTCTTGATTGTAACCACCGGTTGCCGATAAGAAACTACCTGAGCCTTGGCCACAGGCAAAGTTTAAGCGATGATCTTTAAAGTTACCTGCTATATCTAAAGAGCAATTACGGTATGGATTAATATCCTTATCAAAACGGATAGTATGTACTACCATAGATAAATTGCCGTCTTGATTTAAGGTATCAACATTTGTATCTAAGACAAGTTTTGAGAATCTTAAATTGTCATAGGTGATAACTTCAGATTTACCAGTAAGTTTAATTACAGGACTGTCTAGTGCTCCTGTAATTTGCAATCTTCCTAAAAAAGAACCTGTAAGTTGTTTATCAAGTTTAGAGAGATCTTTTAATTTCACAGAGCCTGTAAAATCAGAGCCATCAGTCTCAACTTCACCTTTAAGTAAGATTTCATTATCTGCTTGGGTAAACTTAGCATGCTCAATTGAAAAACCATTATTAGCTGATCCAAAAGCATTTTTTACATCAAGTTTAGCTTTAGCACCATTTAGATAAAAGTTAGCATCTAGGCTATCAATATTAAGTGAAAGCTCATCATCATAAGCAATAGCTAAATTTGATTTAGCATCAAACTCACCTTGCAAAGGTTCCCATAAGCCTTTAGCATCATCAGCTTTGATCTCAACATTGCCTTTATATTCAAAATCTTGCGTAAAATCAAAGTCACCTGAGACATTTGCTTTAAATTTTCTATCTCCTAATAAGCCATTGAAACTTGCTTCATTGATATGAGCATTATCTAGAGATAAATTACCATCAATTTTGGTTTTAATATCTTTAAAGCCGTGACCTTCAAAAGTAGTCTTTAAATCAACTTTTAAAGTTTTAAAGATTTGACCATCCATGGCAAAATCAAGATCTTTAAAATTAAGTCTCTTATCTTTAGTTACCTTGGCTTCAACTTTAGGATCTAAGGATTTTTCAACATTTTTTAAAGCATCTAAGAAATTTTTTACACTTTCATTTTGGGCTTTATCATCTAGTGTTTGCTTGGCAACTAATGGATAGCTTATAAGTGGTGATTGCACCTTAAAGATAAAAGGCACTTGTTCTGATAAAGAATTGATACGAGAAAATACTTTTACTTGATAAGGAGAGGATAAGTCCGCATCTAATGATAAGTTTACAAGATCACCTTTTAAATGGCCCTTACCTTTTAAATCGTATAAACCGCCTTCATAGTGATTTAAGGTGTACTCAGTTTTATGACCAAAACCTTCAATATTAAAATCCATGTTGTAGTAATCAATAAAGTCTAAGGTTCCATCAACTTTAAAACTACCTAGGTCATGTTTAATATCTACATAATCAACTTTAAGTAAGGTATGTACCCAAGAGGCATCAAGTTTAGCGTCAAAGTAACCAGTATCATACACATCCATATAATAGCGAGCATGATTTAAGGTTAAATTGTGCAAAGCAGGATCTAAAGGTAAATCGATGTCATAGATCTTCTCAATGGCACCATTACCGTTATCAAAGGTTAAGATCTCAGGTAATTTTTCATCATCGTCAATACCATCATCTTCATACTTTAGGTGCACTAAAGGTGAATCTATAGTACCTTTTGTAACTGCAGCATAAGCATCATAAGCTTCAAGTGACAGATCGGCTTTATCGACCATCACATCGACAATATCAGATAGATAAGCAAATTTATCTAACTTTACCTTATCAACTAAGATATGAACTAAAAAGTCTAGTCTAAAGTTTTCATAATCACTGTCATCATCAGTATCAGCAGTTTCAACATATCCAGGAGGATCAGGCAGTAACTCTACTTTAAGATTAGTTGCATCAATTAAACTTACTTCAAAGACATTCTTAGTTAAATAAGTTAAGACGCCGTACTTGATATTAAGTTTATCGGCGCGAACAGATACTATGTCTTTTACTAAAACTTCAAAGTATTTATCAGTTTTAAAACCTTTTAAAACGCTACCTTCTTGTATATCAGAGGTAATGGTTACAACATCTGAAAACTTAGAGTTAGCAAAATTGATTAAGGAGTTAAGACCAGAGGTAGTTGCTAGTAAATAGTATAAAAAGCCAAAGATACATAGACACAATGATCCTAGGGCTAACAAGGTATATTTAAAAATTGCTTTTGCTTTTTTAGACATACTAGAACTCTGGACCAAAGGATAAGTGTAACTTTAAATGTCTGCCATCATTGTGATTATCAATACCATAGGC
>ONCS01000069.1 GCA_900316375.1 uncultured Succinatimonas sp.
AATCGAGATTACTTCTGCACGCATAACTGTTATATTATAGTCTTACAACAGAGTTGTCAAATTATTTTACCGCGCACTTATATCACAGCCGTAAACGACGGTGTTTTACGTGCGCTTATTGATAAAGCCAGTATGTCTGAGCTTGCAACATAGAAGACGTTATCACTGCGATCTTTTCTGATCACTGCTCGATAGTACAAGGTCATACCTAATCTATAAGCTAGTCTCCACAATGGCAAACCAACCCGATACTTCATTTCTCCAACCTACTCCGTATCTCTTGTACAACTATATTATCGTCTAAAATTCACATCTAATTTTGTGTGTAAAATTAAGATTGTGAAATATCGCACTCAATCCTGTCTATTTTACATTAAGATTTGTAAAATTTGTGATCATGTGATAATTATTAGTAATTACTACTATTACTTTTAATCTTTTAAGGTACCAATAGGTACCACAAGAACTCCATCTCGGCACATACAAGCGTACTTGCCGACCCCCATTAATACCATGAGAAAAGATGGTTTAGCCATTTTTTGATTGTTAATTTTTGACGTAAGTTTCAAAAGTTGCTGACACTTATACTCAATGACTTTAGGTGCATCTAAAGCAAGATTAATCAGGCCGTATTTACCATCATCTTTGACTATGACAGCTCACATTCAAGGTTGTTCTTATCTTTGTATTAAGAGAGCTTTTTTAAGTTAAATAAGTCATCACAAACAGTCTAAAAGCAAAATGTTAGTATTTTTCTAAATATTGACGATATTTCAAAAAGTTACACCCCACCATGTTTAAAATATTAGTCATAGCCTTATTTTATACGCTTTTTCTTTGTAAAAAATTTTCAAAAAACTCTTTTATCTCTTAGTAATTTGTCCTATTATAGACATGCTTATTAATTACCCCTTATAAGCGCACACATCAAAGTCCTTTATACGCCCAAAAGGCTAAGACAAGGCAAGTGGGATTTGAACCACCCAATGTAGTTACTTAAAGTAGCTATATCTACCTTTTTAAGCACCCTCTTAAAAAAGACTTCAGATCGCCATGATCTTAAAGGTTCATGCACAAAACATAACTACTAACAGGTAATTTCGTTTTTACAGGAAATATATAAATGTCATTTTTAATTGCTTTAAGCAGATTACTTTCAAAATACACTGCCTTATGTGTTGTAGGTTTAGCTGTATTTACTTATTTCTTCCCACAAACTTGTGCTTTCGTTAAGGGCAATACTCAAATCGCAATTTTAGGCATTATTATGCTTTCAATGGGTATGACCTTAGGCCGTCAGGACTACAGAATTTTAGCTCAAAGACCTTTTGATATCTTTGTAGGTGCTATTGCTCAGTTCACCATCATGCCTTGCCTAGCTTATGGTATTTCACAGTTATTTAACCTATCAGACGGCTTAACCTTAGGCTTAGTTCTTGTAGGTTGCTGCCCAGGTGGTGTAAGCTCAAACATCATGTCATTCCTATGCAAAGGTGATGTTGCTTTCTCAGTTGGTATGACCACTGTTTCAACCCTAGTTGCTCCTATTGCTACTCCTTTATTAGTAAATCTTCTAATTGGTCAGAGAATTGCAATTGATGGTTGGTCAATGTTCGTATTCATGTTAATGGTAACCATTGTACCTGTTGGCATCGGCTCTCTATGTAACATTGCTTTCCACAAGTATGATTTCTTTGACAAAGTTCGTCAGGTAATGCCAGGCGTTGCTGTTATTGGCTTTGCTTTAATTGTAGGCGGCGTAATTTCTGTATTTGGTAAGCAGTTCTTAGAGTCAGGCTTAATCATCTTTGCTTGCATCTTCTGCCACAACGCTTTAGGTTATGTATTAGGTTACATTTCAGCAAGATTCTTTGGTATGTCAAAGGCTAAGAAGCGCACTCTAGCTATCGAAGTTGGTGTACAAAACGCAGGTCTTGCAACAGGTTTATGTGCTAAGTTCTTCCCAACTACTGCCGAGGCTGCTATTGCTTCAGCTGTATCATGCGTATGGCACTCAATTTCAGGCACCATTTTGGCAAATCTATTTACATGGTTTGACAAGAAATTTGCAAATGCTGAAAATGTAGAAGAAGATTCTACAGTTAAAGCAAATGCATAATTAAGGATTTCAAATGGAGCTTTCAAAAACCGCAAAACTTGCACAACAATTAGTAAGAATTAAGTCAGTAACTCCTGATGACAATGGTTGTCAGGACTTAGTTAAAAAGATCTTAGAGCCTCTTGGCTTTACCTGTACAACTATCGTTGAACATGGTGTTACTAATTTGTTAGCACTACGCGGAAATGGAGCTCCATTTACATTATTTCTAGGCCACACTGATGTAGTTCCTACAGGTGATGAATCAACTTGGGAACACCCTCCTTTCTGTGGCGATGTTTTTGAATATAATGGTAAGCCATACCTTTATGGTCGTGGTAGCTCTGATATGAAAGGTGGCGATGCAGCTATGATTGTTGCCTTAACAGAGTATATTCAAAAGCATCCCAATTACAAAGGCACTTTAGGTCTGCTTCTAACCTCTAATGAAGAAGGTGATGCTATAGGTGCTACCCCATTTATGGTTGAGTACTTAAAAGAGCATAACCTAATTCCAAACTATTGCTTGATTGCTGAGTGCTCTTGTGATGAAGTCTTTGGTGACTCAATTAAAAATGGTCGCCGCGGTGATCTTAATGCCACCATCATCATTCATGGTATTCAAGGTCATGCTGCAATGGAGCAACATGCTAAAAACGCTGTCTTTGAGGCATCTCGCTTAATTGAAGGCATGCATCAAAATCCAATTGATAATGGTACCGACTTCTTCCCTACTACATCTTTCCAGGTGTCAAATATTCAAGCAGGCACTGGCGCTGACAATGTAATTCCAGGTAGCTGCTACATGCGTTGTAACTTTAGGTGGAATGACATGCAGACACCTCAAAAGATTGAAGATCATGTAAGAGCAGTTGCTAAGAGTTTAAATATCGACTGTGAGATGGAGTTTAAAGCCGAAGGTGATCCATTCTTAACTAAAGATGGCAAACTAATTGATGCTTTAAAAGATTCAATTACTAAAGTTACTGGTATGACTCCAACTTTAGGTACTTCAGGTGGTACCTCTGATGGTCGCTTTATTCGTCCATTAGGCACAGAAACTGTTGAGTTTGGACCAGTAGCTAATCTAATTCACAAGGTTGATGAGAGAGTATCAATTGAAGAGATTGATAAGCTTACAGAAATCTATGTGGACGTACTAGAAAAACTTCACGCCTAACTTAAAAATTTCAAATAAAATTAAGTAGAAACTGCACTTTGCAAGATGGATGCTTACAAGGTGCAGTGTTCTCACCTATACCTACCATTTTGTATATTTTATTAACTTTGCAAAAATAAATGTTGCTTAAGTGGGAATTTTTCCCACCTAAACTGACTAGTACCTCAAAAGCTACACTTATAATCTTGTTTTTCTTCAATATCATTTATAATGGAGACAGAATACATGAAGAAACAAGGTGAAGTTATGCTTGTCAATGACGATGCAGAATCATTTGCAATGGATGTAGATAGCGACTATGTTGATAAGACACAGTTAATTGCCTTTACTAACAGTGTTATCAACAAAAATGATCGTTTTATATGTGTATCACGTCCTCGTCGTTTTGGTAAGAGTATGGCTGTACATGCTCTTGCAGCTTACTATTCAAAAGGAATTGATTCTCACGAGCTTTTTAAAAATTTAAAGGTTTCACAAGATCCAACTTTTGAAACGTACATAAATCAATTCAATACTCTCTATATCAATCTTCAAAGTTATTTTGATGATGGTACAGGAGAGCATTTCTTTGAAGTCTTAAATAAAGCCATCTTAAATAGTTTATCGGCTGAATTTCCAAGTGTTTTTGAAAATAAGAGCTTCACATCAATCAAAGAAGCTTTAAGAGCTGTTTACAGTGCAGGTTTTGGAAAATTTGTTGTCGTAATAGATGAATGGGATATGCTACTACGAGATTACGGCGATAATAAAACACTCACTGATGATTACATCAATCTATTAAGATCTCTATTTAAAGACGATCAATTTTCTAAGATGTTTGCTTTAGTATATATGACAGGTATTTTACCTATCAAACGCTATAATACTCAGTCTGCTTTAAATAACTTTAAAGAATACACTATGCTAAATCCAGGCAAGCTTGAAGACACCTTTGGATTTACAGAAGATGAAGTTAAAGCACTGTGTGAAAAGTACAACGTAGATTTTAAACAAGCTAAAATGTGGTATGACGGTTATCATTTTAGGAATCATGATATCTATAATCCCTATGCCGTGATCAATGCAGTAAAAGATAATAACTTCACAAGTTATTGGAGTGGATCATCAACCACAGAGCCTGTAATCGAATGCCTAAAAAACAACTTTATGGGACTTAAAGATGAAATTATCGAGCTAGTCTCAGGTATTAATATTGGCAAAAATATTAATATCAATAAGACTAAAATCATCCCTGAAGAATTTGTAGATGCTGATGATGTATTAGTGTACTTAGTCCATTTAGGTTACTTATCTTATAACCTTGCAACTAAGCAAGTGAGCATTCCTAATCAAGAAATTAGAAGTGAATTTGAGGTTGCCTTAAAGACTTGTAATTGGACTGAATACAACGAAGAAATTAAAAAGTCTGATGAACTCATCGAAGCAACCCTTGGCTATCGTGATGTTCAAAGAATGGCTAAATTGATAGGAGAGTTTCATCAAAGTCATACCTCTATTTTAGACTACAACAATGAAGAGGATTTAAAGTACACTGTACTTGGTGCATTCTTCTCTGCCATTAAATACTATAACAAACCACTTTTAGAACAACCTACTGGTAAAGGTTTTGCTGATATCATTTACCTGCCAAACTATGAAAATTATCGATCAAAACCAGCTTTGATTATTGAGTTAAAAAACGGCCACAGCGCAGAAGACGCTTTAAATCAAATTAAAGATAAGAACTACGTAGACTTTGTAAAACCTTATGCAAAGGGAGCATTACTTATCGGTATTAACTATGATCCAAAGACTAAAGAACACAGTTGCATAATCGAAGAAGAATCTTTTTAGGCTCTGAATATACAAAGGTACCAAATATGTTACAAAATAATTGTTTAAAAAACTTCAAAAGTATGCTTAAAAATGGATACGTCGTTGACATCCTCCCCTTGCTAAAGCAAGGGGATTCCTACCGCCCCATATAGTTTCCTATATGGGGATTCGACGGGTTCGCGTTGCCG
>ONCS01000024.1 GCA_900316375.1 uncultured Succinatimonas sp.
CCGCCGTGATGAGATTGATGCACTTGCTGAGTATATTTACAAGTTAAGAACTACTCGTGGCAAAAACTTAAAGATCATGGTGATTGAGAAGATCCCTGGCATTAGAGCACAATCTGAGCAATTTCTAATTTCTTGTGGTGCAAACTTTATCTTTGAATCAGGAGCTAAAACCTCCTATATCAACGCAGTAATGCCAACTTTAAAAACTTTGCAATATCAAAAAATTATTACCGCAAGTTTTAAGAGTTTACTTGAAAGTTATCACTTAATTGATTCTGAAGGTAAAGGTTTCTTAGCCCCAATTAACTTTGTGGATAAAGTACGTTTCTTCTTATCAAAGAATTTGAATTCTGGCAATTTAGAAGGAGCTTTAGTGATTTTAACTTGTCATAAACACTTAAATCCACAGATGTGTATGACTCAGTTTAAACCAAAGCGTGGTGGTGATTACTGCACCATGGTTCAAGACAAAATTGTAGTCTTTTTACCAAGCTGTCGTGAAGGTGAGGTTACCGTAAGTTTAGAGCATACCTTTAACACCAATCCTGTAAAGCTATTCTCTTCTTGTCATGCGCTATTTACCTATCAGGAGATCTTAGATACTGTAAATTCACTTTTAAACTTAGGAACTAACAGTGCTATTTACGGTAACTTAATGATTGAAATGATGGAGAAAAATCAGCTTGAAGAGCAAATGCGCCGTAAAGCTCATGATATCTATGATTTAGTAGATGAAAAGGAATTTGCAGCAACTCCTACTACCTTTGCACAAATTGAGGAGATCAAAAATGCATAGTACTTCTTTAAATTTTACGGATGTTTTAGAAATTGTTGCACTTTGTGCAGTGGTATTTTTCCCTCTTGGAATGTGGTTTGCAAAAAATCTTAATAAGATCAAATTGCTTTTTAGTGCTGTTTTTAGAATGCACACAAATCTAAAAGATCAAGGTAGCTTCAAAGATTTCATGACCAAGTAATTATGTTAAGTCTTGTAAAAACATTTAATAAAATTTTTAAGTTTAAAAGTTGCCAGGCTTGGAATGCTATCTACCTTTTTAAGATTGCAATCTATGCTTTAGGTTTTATTGACTTTGATACTCCTTTAAACCTTTTAGTATTTTTACTTTTGTGTTTGCAGATAAGACAAAAGCAAGTTAACTTAATTTACAGAATTTTCATTAGCGTGATTGCGCTAATGCTGTTCTATCACGACAGCTACTTGCCATCAGTTGAGCAAATGCTTGCCCAAAAAGATAACCTCACCAACTTCTCTTTAACTTATATCATTGAGTTTATTGAAGGCTTTGTGAATGTGAAGATGGTTATTGCATTAATAGTCCTTGCCATCTTTATCAAGTACATAAATCGCTACTTAAGAATGATGACGGTAGCGCTTCTCTGCATTATCTCAACCTTCTTTGTAAACTTTGACAATGTCAAAAAAGTTTTAGTAAACGACGATGTAATTGCCGTTAACACTAATTCATTTTCAGAAAATAAAGAAACTTTAATTGCTCAACGTGGAGGCTTTACTAAAACTAATCTTGATAGATATTTAAATGAATTCTACGAAACTGAGCAAAAAAGAAAACTTCAGTATTCTTTACATTTAAAAGAAGATTTTATGCCCTTTAACGTGGTGATCATCAATGTTGAAGGAATGAGTAATACTGATTTAACAGCTTTTAATGCTAGCAATCATGGTGTATTAAAGCGTTTTGACTTATATCTAAGTGATTTTAATAGTGTCACCACAGATAAAAAGTATGGCCTTTTACGCTCTATCTTCTCAGCCTGCGGTCAAAGGTTAAATCAAGATTTAGAAAAGTTAGATGCTGAAAAGTGCAGTATGTACAGCCAACTTATGAAAATTGGTTATACCTATCACTCACTTTTTGACACTTTAAAAGACAATGAGTATTTCAATAAATATTTAAATACTATTGCCAAACTTCCAGTTCACCCAATTCCTTATCAATTTGCTTCTAATCCACTAGTTAAAAGCTTAGATAACATTGATATTTTCAAAAGCTATACTACCTATATCACGACATTGCCTGGCAACATGCACATTAGTTTACTTAGCACTAATTTAATTAGTGGTATTCATGGCAATCGTGATTATGAAGCCAAGCTTAAAGGCTTTTTATGGGCTTTAGATAACTTTATTGATAACTTGTATGCATTTAAACAAAACACTTTATTAGTAGTAATGCCAAGTCGTGGTACTACCTTAGTAGGCGATCATACCCAAGCTCGTGGCATCAAAGATATTCCTTCAAAGGCACTTACTAATAGCACGGTGATGTTTAAGCTTATTAAAGATAATCATGCTACACAAAATATAAACTTTACTAAGCCTACAAGTTATATGACTGTAGCTCATGTGATTAAACGTATGATTGAGCAAAATGCTTTCAATCCAAATCAAGAATTATCTTTTGAACCGATTTTAGAAGATTTAACTTTAACCCCTACTGTCAGTGAGAATGAAAAAGCTACCTTTATTAAATTTAGAGAAAAGCAATTTTACAAAACAGATATTGACAGTTGGAAAGAGTACAACGAGTAAGCTATGCCACAAAACAAATCCAAAGCTAAGCTATCTTTTCTAGATTATCAATTTATCTTCAATCTAGGAGTCCTTCCTTGTGCCTATTTTGCATTCAAATTAGGTCTATACTTTTTGTCTTTAAGTGGCTTTGATTTTCCATTAAACCTCATCTTATTTGTTTTATGCTTTATTCAGTTTAAAAATGCAAGTCTTTACACTTGCTACAAGATCATTCTTTTAATCTTAGCGATTGTGCTTTTATACCATGACAGTTATATACCTGTTTTAACTAGTGATAGCTTTGATTTCCATGGCGATACTTTTGACAAGATCTCAGGATTATTCCAAATCGTAATGGGCTTTGTAAACTTTACCTACATTGGAATTTTTATCTTACTTGCAATTGTCATTTTCTTTATCAATGATTTTATCAAGCTTGAAACACTCATTACGGTAGCCTTTATTTACGTTCTCTTTAACAATGTTCATACCAATTACTTACTAGCTAAAGCAAATATCGAAGATGTTAAAGAGCAGGTTATCGACTCTGTAGATATTCCTCCTCAATTAGGAGAGGCAACTGATGCTAATGTTGAAAGTTACTTACAGCATTTCTTAGATTTAGAAAAAAAGCGTGTAGTAACTTTTCCAAACTCTCTTCCTAATGATTATGAAAGCTTTGATATTGTGATTGTAAATATTTGCTCGATGGCAACTGATGACATTATTGCAAGTAACATGATCAATCACAGCTTATTCAAAAAGTTTGATTTTTACTTTGATACCTTCTCCTCTGTAAGCTCTTACTCAACTCCTGCAACCATGAGATTATTAAGAGCAAATTGTGGTCAAGATACCGAAGCTAATATGTATTCAGACAGACGTCCTGAGTGCGAGCTTGTAACCTCGCTAGAATCTTTAGGCTATCAAAGTCATGTTTATTTTGACCACGATGGTGTATACGGAAATTACTATAAGACTTTAAATCAGTATGCAGGACTTCCTTTAAAGCTTCATCCTTTAGACAGATTAAAGCCACAATATACCTCTTTTGATGGTAGTATCATTTACTCAGATGCTTCCCTATTCTCTGCATACATTAATAACATTGCTAACTCCAAAACTGCTAACAATGTCACCGTGATGAATTTAATTTCACTCCACGATGGTAACCATTTTTACGGTGATAAAAAGTCAGCTGCCTATGAGC
This sequence comes from uncultured Succinatimonas sp., assembly GCA_900316375.1. Taxonomy (GTDB): domain Bacteria; phylum Pseudomonadota; class Gammaproteobacteria; order Enterobacterales; family Succinivibrionaceae; genus Succinivibrio. Next base: position 3,765 of record ONCS01000024.1, read on the forward strand.
CAAGACTTAAGCTTTTATTAGATGATTTAGAAAGATTTATTACTGAGCTTGAGAAAACTCATAAAAATACCTTGTTTGTCATGGTACCTGAGCATGGTGCAGCAATTCGTGCTGATAAAATGCAGATTGCAAAACTTCGTGAGATCCCTACAGATAAGATCACTCGTATTCCAGTATCTGTTAAGTTCATAAAAGGCAAAGACGAAGATTCAACTCCTGTTGAAGTTAAAGGTTTTTATAGTTATATGGCCTTATCAGAGATGATTAAGCGAGCTATTGAAACAAACGCTTTCTCTTTAGAAAACGCCACCGGCAAGATCTCTGACGTCTTTGTAGATTTGCCACAAACTGCCTTTATTGGTGAGGCTACTAATGCTTACTACATGAATTATCATCATCAAGACATGTATAAGCTTAAAGGTTCTAACTGGGAGCGGTACCACAAATAGAAAAGTATAAGAGCTAAAACATTCAACGTAATTAGCAAAACTTGATATATATGCGCTTTTTATCAATAAGCGCACGTAAAACACCGTCGTTTACGGCGGTGATATAAGTGCGCGGTAAAATAATTTGACAACTCTGTTGTAAG
>ONCS01000158.1 GCA_900316375.1 uncultured Succinatimonas sp.
TCGGTTATTTACAATTTGGCGCTAAGCCTTAAGGAAAAAGGCCTTAAGCAAACTTTTTTAGGAGCTTAAGACCCTTTATATGAAAAGTCTTTGTACAGGAGGGTAGACGCCGTTACCAATTTCCTCTTGAGATGTGGCAGCAGAACGGATTTTAAACTCGGAACTTAAGCCAATTTTATTGACTAGCTCTTGGAGCACAAACTGAGCCATAGGGGAACGACAGATGTTGCCGTGACAGATGAAGATTACTTTGATCATTATAATTACCTGTTATAGCTGATGAACCTCTTTTTCGAGTATATTTAGATAATCAACCATTTCTTTAAAACTAGGTTTCTTGCCATATATCATATTACTCATTGCACGATAATCATCTTCAAGAGAGTCGTAAAAATCGATTTTGGGTAACAGACTTATTGATTTTAATGTAGCTGTTTCATAGTGAGCGCCTTTTGCATAATAGAATTTTTGTTTAAATGCTATGTCGCGTTCAAGCAATTCTTTTTTGATAAAAGCTTTTTCTTTGACCCAAGAATTTCCCATATTGAATACATCATACAAGTGTCTTGCATATCTTGAAGGCAGAGTCTTATCTTTTGGAAAATTAGAAATTTTATGAAGTATTGTTAGTTTTTCCCAGAAAGTTCTTTCAACGTCAATGGTTAGTGCAAAAGTTTCTTTTTGCTCAAAAAGAGTCGGAAATTTCTCTGCAACAAAAGGGATAATTTTTCCTTTATGTGATGGTAACCATTCTGCCAATGGACCTATCTCTAATCTTACACTAGAACGTAAATAAGCACTTTTAAATATTTGAGGATAACAGAAATTAATGACCATGGGATCATCTGTATCAAGTGAGCAGCAATTTTTTATGTTAAGTTTTTGCTGTAGTTCAAAATTTAATTGAGGAACAAGAATATCCTTGTAAAATTTTGCTGCTTCGGCATTTATTTGTTTGTTAAATTTATCTTGCTTGGATCTAGATCTTTCTTGCCATGGATTTATTTCATCATCTATAATCTTTCGCCAATCAAGAATTAAATCAACATCTTCTGAAAATCTTTCAATGACATGATAAACCTTAGAAAGACTGGTTCCTCCTTTAAAAACGAAAGCATCCTTGTATTTACAATCGTTGAAAATGTGATCAATTAGAAAACAAACCCAAAAATCTTTTTCTATTACGTTAGGCTGTAAATGCATTATCAAAGCTGTCTCATTAAATACATCAGACAAATCTCGATTGCTTTGTTTTGCAAATGTTTTCATATTTAGTAACAAACCTTTTTAATTGCAGAATAAATCCATTCAGCAGTATCCTTTGCTTCGTTAAGCATTTTTTGCTTTTCTTCATTGGGCAGTAAATGTTTTAGTTTTTTTATAATAATTTCATCTATTCTATTTTTTCCTAAAGTTCTAAAAGCTTCTACAACTAAAGTAGTTGTCTTAGACATGTATGAAATTCCTCTATTACTCCTATGTTTGAAACTAATTGTAAAATTATCCCATGAAAAATTTCTATATGGTCCATCGCTGATATATGACCAAACGACAGGAACTTGAGTAGATAATCCCAATTTGTTTAAAGCAATGTCTCCACATGGAGCAATAGTCCAATGAAAATTTCTTGCAATCGCTTTTGCAATTTTTTCTGGATCTGCATGCAAGTAGCTTTTTAATATTTTGCTATACCTAGGTTTTTCATAAATACCATCCATTATTCTTCGGATTTTGTTTTCTTCAACCTGTCTTGAAAGATACTTCCTTACAGTAGAATTAGATGCAAGATCTTTGAAATCAGATGTAACGAATATATAGCCTTGTTCAGCTTGTTCAATTCTTTCTTTTATTTTTGAATAAATATTATTTTCCATTTATGCCTCATTTGAATATCAATTGTCACGATTATTATATAATTTTCGTGACAAATATAAAATCAAATATTGCAAATTTAACTATTGCGGAATGTTTTTTTTGCTAGAACTTTTGATGTTCCTTCATAAACTCCATGATGTTTACATGATGGATGCCATTTCTTTTTTGCAGAATGTAATCTGTAGTAACTACATATTTTGGGTAGTTATCTTTGATCTTCTCTAAAGAGGCATACTCTTTGTCTTCAGTCTGTCTGCTTTCATTGATTGTATAGGCAACTTGAACATAAGAGTAACCTAACTCATTATCCCTTAAGATGAAGTCACATTCTAATTTGCCAATTCTTCCGATACTTACAGAATAGTCTAGGCTTTTTGCATAGAGGTAGACTGTATTCTCAAGGGCTGGTCCGTAGTTAATTCTATTGTCAGTATTAGTTGAAAAATATATGGAAGTATCTGCTATATAGTATTTTTTCTCTCCAGAAATAGATTTTTTTGATTTCATGTCAAAACGATCGCAACGGTAAAGTATCTTGCTATCTACAAGTAAATCAACGTATCTGTTTAAGGTTTTTCTTTCAATGGAGATACCGCTTTTTTCAAGAGCATCTTGAAGGCTGCGGATACTGTAAGTACAGCCAAAATTGTTAATAATAAAGTTAAGAGTACTAAAAAACGTTTTAGTATTACCTATTTTGTTGTGCTTTCTTATATCTTTTTCAAATATCTCGTTAATTACAGATTTAACATAGGTACGCTTATCAGCAAGAGTTTCATACTGAATTGCTTTAGGAAAACCACCTTCTAATAGGTAATTATTAAGCTCAATAATAAGATTTGGGTTTATTTCCTTTTTGTAAAACTTTTTGATATCAAGGTATTCATCAAAAGTTAGAGGAAACATCTCAAACTCAATGTATCTTCCTGTAAGTTTGGTAGCTAGTTCACCACTTAATAAATAAGAGTTTGAGCCTGTGATAAAGATTGAGTAATGACCGTCTACACGAAAAGCATTGATTACTTCTTCAAAGTCTTTGACATTCTGAATTTCATCAATAAAAAGGTATTGTATCTCTCCGGTCTCTTCAATACTATCAAGTAGTCCTTCAAGATCATCTGGAGTTTTGATTTTTCTGTATTTACGACTATCTAGGTCAAAATAATGAATGCGATCTTGAGGAACACCGCTTGCTTTTATCAATAAGCGCACGTAAAACACCGTCGTTTACGGCGGTGATATAAGTGCGCGGTAAAATGATTTGACAACTCTGTCGTAAGA
>ONCS01000108.1 GCA_900316375.1 uncultured Succinatimonas sp.
ATGGCTTTAGAAACATCGAAAGTATGATTGATTTAATCATGCTTGGATGCTCAAATATTTTTATTCCACTTCCCAACAGAGGTGGTATGGGTATCAAAGTAGCATAGAACAAGGCTCTAACGTGGTTCTACTTTGTATTTTTACCCATTGTTATCCACGAAGAGCCAACAAATTTAATAAAAATACAAAATACAACTATGTTAAAGGTCAACGATATTATTATAGAAGGTGAAATTTGCACTCTAGATTGTGAGTGCCCAAAGTTAGTTTCTAAGCCTAAGTTTTCTTTAAAACTAAACTTAAGAACCTTTGAGTTTTTCTCTGATTTAGAAAACAACCAATATGCAAACGTGCTGTTGCAAAAGGTAGTTGATTACATTCTCATTAAAGCTTAACATTACTTTTTTAAACTATCGCAAAAAATAAAAAAAGAGCCAAATGTAAAACACCGACGCGTTTGGCTCCAAAGCTTATAAAAGCAAAAGGTTTAAAGCGGTTTCTTGCCCACCGGCTTATATTCTTGAGCTTCAGTGTACCTTAAGCCTTTTAAGAAGTTCTTAAAGTTTTCAAAAGCCCAATACATCTCATAATTTGGAAAGCGTAAGTATACGATGTTATCGGTTAACTTATGGAAGGTTAGATATCCTGTTTGAGCTAGCAAGACACGATAATCCATGCGCTCAAAGCTATTGACCTTAGTAAATTTGTTCTTGTTAACCTCAATTACTAAATTTTCACGTAGCTCATAGTTATCTACAAGCTCGGTGAAGATCTTCTTTAAAATCGGAGGAATTTCACCTGTAGGTCTTAGCCAGTGGTGTTTTCCAAGATCTGGATTTGGATCGTTAAAGTGCTTAAAGATATTCCAAGGATTTAAAACTCTTTGAGAGTCATCGCTAGTAAAGGCAAAGCCACCGTAGTTTTTCTCAAGTACGGCATAGGCATTTTCCATGTCTGATTTAGTAACTACAGGACCGGTACGATTAAAAAACTTTCTTGCCACATACTTTAGATGATCAGGAAAATACTTAAAGATGTCATCACGAGTTAAACCTAATAAAGTTGCGTAAGTTGGATCGTAACTTAGGTCATGAGCTGGGTACTCGTCATAAAAGGTATTCATATCATAGTGAGTAACACCTGCTATAAAGATAAATCTAAATTTATCTATATGGCGCTTAATACCTTCATAAACAGATCTAATGACATTGTAGTTGCTCTTAGGCGCGTCGCCTACAGTAATCGGATAGTCATATTCATCAACAATAAACACTAGTGAATTGCGCTTAGCCTGTGAGAATACGCTATCTAAGATTTTTCCTAGGTCTTGATCTTCTGCTTTATCAGGTACTTCAAAGCTAAATTCTTTAGCTTGAGTTACGATCTCTTCAATTTGGGATTTTGCAAAAAGCTTTGCATCTTTAAAGACATGATCATCAATAAAGGAATGACTGATGTGGAAGACATGGTACTTGCCTTTGTCATCCCATAATTTATGGATAGCAAGTCCTCTAAAATAAGAAGGATGGCCATCATAAGGCTCAACACCATGCTTGAATAGCTCAACTAAGGTAGAGCATAGTAAGGTTTTGCCAAAGCAACGTGGGCGTGTAAAAACACAGCAATCACGCTTACAAGCTAGCTGATAGATTAAGTCTGTCTTGTCGACATAAATATAGCCATTACGCCTAATGTCGGTAAATGACGCACTTGAGGTTGCTATATCCTCGGCAATCTCGTCAAATTCCATTTGATTTTTCCTAATAAGTGAATGCTACTAGTATAGAAAAATTACCAAGAATAAAATGTGATCTGAATTTAATCCAAATAAAAAATTTTGTTAAAGTGTTAATTTTTGACAAGATTAATCCCTAAAAAGCATTACCCCCCCCCAGTAGATTGCGCTTTTATGGCATATATAAGCCATTTATGGTGTAAAATTGTGATATGTTTTGTGTAATTTTTATCGAAAATTTTTGGGAAATTTTTAAAATATTAATGTTAATATTTTTAAGTTCTTGCGAATATCATACATGAAAAAAATTCAACTTTGATTACAATATATTAACTAAAAAATTGATAACCTATGTATCTAGGAGCCGTAAAGATGCGCATAAATAAGGCTTTGTTACTGGTTACGAAAATTGTGCGCAAATTACGAAATAACGAAATGTGTTAAGGTCTATCAAGAATTGTTGTCAGTATAAAATTAAAAAGACCTGTGAATTTCATCCACAAGTATTTTAGTTTATCTTTAGATTTTCAGTGTTTGAAAGCTAATGCTGCTTAGCTAAAACTAAATCTTCACTATCGACACTATCTACTAGCTTTTTAGAGCTGTAATTTGCAAAGATAGAGCCGATGATATTTTGGATCACACTAAAGATAGCACCAACTACAGCTGCAAAAGCGGTTAAGTGATTTAAAGATAAGATAATGCCAAGACCTGAATTTTGGGTACCAATTTCAATTGCCAGAGTTCTGCTATCTTTTCTATTGAACTTAAATAATCTTGAGATCATGTAAGTTATAACAATACCTAAAAGGTTATGCGCACAGACTACAAATAATAGAAGTAAACTTGATGACTCAATCTTTTGGGCGGATAAGGCACAGACAATACCTACAATTACCATGATGGTAACTGAAGAGATAAATGGCATGAACACAAAGATGCGCTTGGCTAGCTTATTTAATAAAGCGTTAATGAGCACGCCTACAAATACAGGGGCTACCACCATCTTTACAATATCTAAGACAATACCCCAAAAATCAATTTCAATTGAGTTATGTGCAATTAAATAGAAAATTGCAGGAGTAACAATTGGAGATAATAAAGTAGTGCAAATGGTGATAGATACAGATAAAGCTACATTGCCTTTAGCAAGATAGGTAAGTACGTTTGAAGCGGTACCGCCAGGGCAACAGCCAACTAACAACATACCCACGGCAAACTCCGGAGGAATACTTACTGTTGTAACTAGTAAAAGTGCAATTAAAGGCATTAAGATAAATTGCATCACAATGCCAAAAAGTACAGTTTTAGGATTAGTTACGACGTGTAAAAAGTCACTAAAGGATAAGCCTAGGCCCATACCAAACATCACAAAACCTAGAAGGTAAGGGGTAGCTGCTTTAAAAGGAGTGAAAAATTGTGGCTCGATAGCGCCTAAGATGCCGAAGGCAAGTACGCCTACGGCCATATAATCAGTAATAAGTTTTAAGATCTTCATTAGACAGTAGTATTAGGTGTTTCAACAAAATTTTTAACAATTTTATTGTTACCATCAACTAAGACAACCTTAGGCTCTAAAGCTTTAGCTTCAGCCTCGTCCATTTGCGCATAAGCTATGATGATAACAATATCACCTTGTAATGCACAGCGGGCAGCTGCACCGTTTAGACAAATCTCACCTGAGCCTCTTTTACCTTTAATAGTGTAAGTTTCAAGTCTTGCACCATTGTTATTATTGACGATTTGTACTTTCTCGCCAGGTAAAATACCTGCAGCATCCAGTAAATCTGCATCAATGGTAATTGAGCCTACATAGTTTAAGTTTGACTCGGTTACAGTGGCACGATGAATTTTGCCGTGCATCATGGTGTAAATCATGGCTTATTCCAAAATAATGTTATCAATTAGGCGAGTGTTACCAAATCTTACAGCAACTGCTAAAAGTGATGGGGCTACAACATTAGTATCTAACTTATAAAGACCTGGTAGTCCGTAGCACTCAACATATTCAATGTTAGCTAAAGGCTCTTTTTGAATATTAGCTGTAACTGATTTAATAATGTTGTCTAAATTGTCATTGCCTGCTTTAAAGTCTTCTAAAGCCTGTTTTAATGACTTAGATAAAACTGTAGCTGCTTGTTTTTCTTCTGAAGATAAATAGGTATTACGTGATGATCTAGCAAGACCTGTATCTTCACGGTTAATAGGTACAATCACAAGTTCGATATCTACGAACAGATCTTTTACCATGCGACGAAGCACTTCTACTTGCTGAGCATCTTTTTGACCAAAGTAAGCACGAGTTGGTCCTACGATATTAAATAACTTAGTTACTACAGTAGTTACGCCTCTAAAGTGAATTGGGCGGGTTTTTCCACATAAAACTTTAGTAATATCGCCTGTAACCTCAACCCAGGTATCATCAGCACTTGGATACATCTCTTTTGGAGATGGTGCAAAGACGATATCGCCACCTGCGCCTTCTACAACCTTTAAGTCGCTATCTAAAGTACGTGGGTAGGCATCAAAGTCCTCGTTAGGACCAAACTGAGTAGGGTTAACAAAAACACTTACTACGGTAATGTCGTTTTGTTTAGCACTTGTTGAAATTAAAGAAGCATGGCCTTGATGTAGCGCACCCATGGTTGGTACTAAGCCTACGGTTTTACCTTGGGCTTTTAAAGGCTTGATGATATCTCTTAATTCTTTAACAGTATGAACGCACTGAACCATAATAAACTCTCGATTTTTTCAAAAATACTTTGGCTTTTGAGCATGGCTAGTTTACTACAAAATCACTAAAAAAGTGACATGTCTCAAGGTTTTTTCCGGTTCAGTGGTGAATTGTTGAATATATTTAGTATCTAGTTGTTCTTTTTCTCAAACTGCTCATCAAATTGTCTTAAATCATTAAACTTTTTAAATTTTGCTCTGACAATTTCACGAGTACTACCTTCGCAAAGATGTAATGCATCAGTTAAAAAGCGGTTAGACATATTGTAATTGGCTTTTAAAACACTATTCCAAGCTGCAGCTTGGTAAGCAGAACATTTATCTTTAGTCATAAAGTAGGCTCTAACAAGCATTTCATTAGCTAAAGGAGAATCTGGATGCTTTTCAAGGTATTTATTTAAAACTCTAACTGCGTTATTGCCTTGCTTAGTTTCAATATAGGCATTAGCAAGATTTAGCACAATTGCGCCATCACTTGGTTTATCAACATAAATTGAGTGAAGTCTGCTTATAGCATTTTGCCCACGATTTCTGCCTAAATCTATATCTGTCATTACATCTAGAACAAAGTCATTGCGTGGAAGATTTAGTTTATTTAAATAACTTTCTGCAACATCAAAATTATGCTTTTCCAAATTAATTAAAGCTAAAGCGTAATTGCGGTAATGCTCATTTACTTTTGTGGATTTTTCAATACGCTTTTCAAGCTCTTTTAAATCGTAGTTCATGTAACGCACATCAACACGAGCTTTAGCAAACATGTAGTTTGGATTTTTGCTATTGTTGCGCTTTGGTAATAGTCTTGCTGCGTTATAAGCCTCGGCTACACGAATTTCAGATAGGGGGTGATCAATTAACATGGCAAAGGCAGGATTTAAGTTACCTTGCATGGATAAAAGCTTGCGGAATAACTCGCTCATGGCCATTGGGTTGTAGCCAGAGTTATATAAAACTTGAAGACCGATGCGATCAGCCTCAGACTCGTTGTATCTTGTAAAGTTAATATTAGCCTGGGCAAGAGCGCCTGTAGTTGAGGTAATTGCTGCAGCGCCTATGGTGGGATTGATAAGGGCAATGGCAATAGCTCCGACAATACTTGCAATGGTCATAGAGCTTCTGTCCATTTGATCTTCAATAAATCTTGCAATATGTCTTTGGGTAACGTGAGTTACTTCGTGGGCTAAAACTGAGGCAAATTCATCTTCATTTTCAGCATAGTGGAAAAGACCGGCGTTTACTTGAACTTTACCACCTAAAAAGGCAGAGGCATTTAAAGAACGGTCAGCTGATAAGAAAAATTCAAAAGGAAAATAGACATTTTGCGCATGCATGACCAAGTTTTGACCTACGGTATTGATGTACTCAGTTAACACTGGATCAGAGCTTATAATGCCAGCACCATTAGCCTTTCTTATAAAGTATCCACCATAGTTTTTCTCTTGAATAACCGACATGCCTCTGACACCAGCAGGTCCTAAATCAGGGATCACCACGTCTTCTGCAATTGCACTAAAGCAAACCGTAGTAGCTAGAGCTAAAAGAACTTTTTTTAATTTTGAATATGCCATGTCATTTCCTTAGTTTGTTGTATCTTAGCGCAATTTTGTCTAAATGTTGTTTTTTTAGTGTTAAGTCTACAATCAATTTCTTATTTTTTGCTTAGCTCTTAAAGAATTACGCAACAGAGCATTGAATTTCAAATATAATGAGCCAAAGAATAAAAATAAGAGTTTGACATGGTTAAGTTATTTAAAAATTGGTATCAGCGCCATTTCTCTGAGCCTGGTACTGTTGAGTTTGCACTAGTTTTAATTTGTGCTTTTTTAGTGGTTTACTACTTAATGTGGCTAGTAGGTCCATTAGTAGTTGCTTTATGTATTGCTTACTGTCTTGATTGGGTAGTGCGCTTTTTTACTCAAAAATGCAAGTTAAAGCGTATGACAGGCTCAATTATCACCATGGTAGGTTTTGTAGGCTTAGCCATAGGGATCTTAGTTTTCATCGCACCTAAAATTTTGCAACAGGGAAATCAGCTTTATTTAAACTTACAAAAGATCAGCACAAGTACCGCTGAAGCTGATGGTGAGGATTTTGATGAGAAGATTGCCAATCGCATTAGTGAGTTTGTAGTAAAACTCCCAGAGCCAATTCCTGCGATGGTAACAGAAGAGCAAGTAAAAGAAATGGTAGTCTCTGCTCGTTCTACTATCATTGCTAATACAACAGATATTATTAAAAATCAGATCATGCCATCTGTGGTTAACGCCATGTCATTTTTAATGTACTTGGTTATAGTGCCTATCTTTGTGTTCTTAATGCTTGCTAATAAGCCTGTTTTAAAGCAGCGCGTAAGATCATATATTCTGCCAAATAACCAAAGTTTAATTCATGAGTTTTGGCCTCAAATCAATTCTCAAATTGAAGGCTATATTCGTGGCAAGATCTTACACATTATCATCATTACCATTGTTAATACTCTGGCCTTCATGTGCCTAGGTTTAAACTATGCCTTCTTATTAGGCTTTGGTGTTGGCTTATCAGTTGTTATCCCTTATGTAGGTGCGGTGATCATCACCATTCCTGTAGCCTTAGTTGCAATCTTCCAATTTGGTATGAGTTCAATGCTAATTTGGGTAGCAGTTGTTTACCTAATCATCCAAGTTTTAGATAGTAATGTTTTAACTCCAGCTTTATTTAGTAAGGCTATGAATCTTGATGCTTTCTCAATTTTAGCTGCTATCTTTATCTTTGGTGGTCTATGGGGATTTTGGGGCGTATTCTTTTCAATTCCACTTGCAACCTTTATCAGAACCATTATTGTAAATTGGCCAAATTCTGATAAAAAATGCGTGGTAATTAAAAACAAGAGTGTCAAGAGTGAGTAATGATCAGAAAAGCAACCATATCTGATTTAGATACTATCTACAAGATCTATGATTTTGCGCGTTCTCAGATGGCAAAAAATGGAAATCCAAAGCAGTAGTGTAATGGATATCCTTTTAAATCTCTTTTACAAGAAGATGTGGCCACAGAGCGCATGTATGTCCTTGAGGATAATGGCACTGTACATGGAGTGTTTGTCTTAATTGTAGGTGAGGACCCAACTTATCGGGTAATTCATGATGGTGCTTGGCATAGTGATAAGACTTACGCTACTATCCACAGAATAGCCTCTGATGGAATGGTTAAGCACTGCCTAAAGACAGTTGTGGATTTTGCCAAAACTAAAGTTGACTATGTAAGACTTGATACGCATGAAGATAATAAGATTATGCAACATCTAGCACAAAAGTGTGGCTTTAAGTATTGTGGCATTATCTACGTTGCTGATGGCACACCACGCCTTGCTTATGATCTTCTAAAGGCTTAATAATTTAGGCTATCCTAAACAAAAAAAACTCTCTAAAGCACAAGGCGTTAGAGAGTTTTCTTTTCTAATTAGAGCTAATCTTTAGCCATGCATGATAAAGCTAATAACAAAGATGATAGTTACGATCCACATTACAGGAGTAACTTCTTTGTAGCGCTTGGTAAATAGTTTTAATAAGCAGAAGCTTACAAAACCAAAGCCAAATCCGTTAGCAATTGAGTAGCTTGTAATAACGCCACATTTATCCCATCTTAAAATCACTGAAATCACGGTGTAGATCCATAGTTTTCCCCACTTTTTTGAAAAAATTTACACCTTAGGCCTTAAAAGGCGTAAATTAAGCCTACCTAAAACATAACAGGAAAAGAATTTTTTGAAGATTAGAAA
>ONCS01000073.1 GCA_900316375.1 uncultured Succinatimonas sp.
CATTTAATATTTCTTAAATTTAAAGAACAGATCACACTTTGTAAAAAAGTGTTTTAATTCAACAAGATACTAAGATCTTGGGTATATAAAAAATTAATGGAAAATACAAAAAAGAAGTACCATCATGGTGATCTTAAAAATGCCTTAATTACCCAAGGTATTATCATGATCAATGAGGCGGTATTGATAAGTTTTCATTTAATCAATTAGCAAAAAAAAGTGCGCGGTCACTCCTCCTGCTATTTACGATTAACTCTCACATGATCTATTCTGGTGATTGGCTTGAAATGTGCCGTAAGGTCTTGTCTGAAAATCTTGTAAATTAGTTGATGTGTAGAGTTAGATTCATTCTTACCTCAAAAGATCGTAACAATAATGTGCAGAAAATCTTCAAGATTCGTGTCAATAATGTGCAAGATTTGAAAAAAATTCCTCTACATTATGCGCAAAATAAGATAAATTAAAGTGCAAATTTTAAATAAAATCAACAAATTACAAACGATAATACTGAATTTTTTGTAAAGAATTAAATGGATAAGATAGTTTTAAATATTTTTCATTTTGATGAAGATAAGCAAAACTTAGGTTAAATGCTCAACTTAAAGAAATATTTGATTAAAAACGAGCTTAAATTCAACATTTTAGAGCTATTTTTTGCTAAGATTAGCCTATGAACAAGATCAAGGAATTTTTAGAGATTATGCAATCATATTTAGATGTGTCGATGACAATTGTAATTGCTACAGCGGTAGTACTGCTTGTCTTCATCTTAGTCTCCTTTATTCTTGTATCACGTCGTTGCAGTGTTATTGAAAAAGAAAATTCTAAACTTAAAGCTGATCTTGAAAAAGCTTTAAAAGAATTAACTTCTAAAGTTGATGCACAAACTCCTATGGTTGAAAGTGCTGAAAAGAAGAGCAAAGTTTTTGAAAGCTCTTTGCAGTATCTGACTGATAAACTTCAAGATCTTGTTGATAATCAAAAGAACATCAACAGCTCTTTTGATAATTTATCTGTAAAAGTAGAACAACAGAAAAAAGAGTTTGAAAATAACTCTGTTGAAAACCAACCTATCATTTTAGCTAAGCGTCTATTAGCTCAAGGTATGAGTGTAAGTGAAGTAGTTGCTAAGACTAACATGCCAAACTATGAAGTAGAGATGTTAGCTAAAGTTCATAATCTATCTAATATTGCCCAAAAAGCTGAAGAGAGTGTAGCCGCAACCGCTCCTGTTGAAACATCTCCTGTACAAGAGATGGTAGCTAGTCAAATTGCAACAGCAAGTGTTGCTCCTAAACGTACAGCTCCTACCCATCACATTGCAAGTATGAAAGCTCGCGATGCTTATGGTATGGGAACAAAATCAGCTCTACGCCGTCCTCGTTAATAAGTAATCAAAATCATTAGTTGTTTTTGTACGCTTGTTAATTGCAAGTAGTATCATTGTGCTTATATAAAACATAAGTTAAGGAAACGTCATTTATGAAAGAAAAGCTATTACAAGAGATTAAGCAAGCAGCTTTAGAGTTAAAAAAACTATCTAATACTTACAAAGAAATGTATGTAACCGCTGAGTCACTAACTGCTGGTTTTATTGGTGCATCAATTGTAGAAATTCCAGGAAGCTCTTTATACTTTGATCGTGGTTTTATTACATATTCAAATGAAGCTAAGATGGAAGTTTTAGGGGTAAAAGCAGAAACTTTAAGATCTTTTGGTGCTGTAAGTGGTCCCACAGTTGAGCAGATGGTTGAAGGTGCTATAAATCATTCTTCCTTAGCAACTATTGGCGTTGCTGTAAGTGGCATCGCAGGTCCTGATGGAGGAAGTGCTCAAAAGCCTGTAGGTACCGTATGGATGGGCTTAAAACGCAAAGATAGCGATGTTATTACTAATTGCTATCACTTTAAAGGTGATAGGGAAGAGGTTCGCTTAAAGACAACTTTAGAGGCAATTAAAGGTTTAATTGCTTTGACTAAAAAAGAAGAGCCTATGTTTAATGATTACTAAAATTTAAAATCAAAAACCTGTTGTAATTTTGTCTTTAAATTACAGCAGGTTAGTACAACAACTTTAAAAGTTGATTTCAAATTTTGATTATCTTTTGATTTCTTTGCATACTACTTGGCATTTTTTACCAAAGAAGGCTATTCCAAAATATTTTACTTTATCTAAAGAATCATCTTTTTTGAGGTAGGAAATAGCGTACTCTTTTTCCTCAATTTGATCTAATGCTAAAGATGCAAATTGCTTTTTAGATCCTTCATCTTTTGCAACCTTTAGCTCAAGTACAATACCTACAGTTTCAGCATCAAAATCTTCAGGGCTAATATAAAATACGGCATCAGCTCGACCTTTACCTAACTCTACATTAGGCAAGTAATCATAGGCTCTAGCATCTGATTGACAAATTTCAGAGAAAATGCCATTTATGAATCCTTGGTAATACATCTCTTTTGGAGAGTTTTTCCCATAATCATAAAAACTTATATATCGGTTTAAGGTGTCATCAAGAATTTTGGTAATTTTTCTGCAGTTACCTTCGTATAAAGCATCAATTAGTGGATGGAAATATTTTGAAAACTTTGGATTGCTCTTAGTAAAGCACCACTTCAACAAATCTTCTAAACATTCCTTTACGCAATGATTAGGAATTGTGAGTACGATATTTTTATCATTACTCGGTGTTTTGTCTTTAGCTACTGTAAGATAGCCTGTTGCATATAGCAAATTCCAAAAATGATCTGCTTCTTTGGAGTTACTTAATTGATTGTAATTTAGAAAATCATCCTTTTTAACTTCAATTGAACCACCATGGATTAAGGTTTCAAAATTATCCACATACAGATCTGGATTATCATTGAAGACATCTTGGGGAAGAAGATTTGATGAAGTTCCTATCCAAAATGCTTTAGGAGTTAAGTCATTAAGCTCAATAATTTGATCTGTGAAATTTAAAACATCCCAAGGACAGTAGATTTCTGCACTTCCAAAATGGTAACCGTCATACCATTCTTTATAAATGCCAAACAATTTAGTTGTAGAGTATTCTTGATCATAATAATTGAGCATGGTTTTAACTTCATTTTCAGTAAAACCAAACAAACAATTAAAACGAGGATCATTAAAATCAATTGGCACAAAGTTATTTAAACCTGTGAAAATACTTTCCTTGGCTACTCTTAAACAACCTGTAACAAAAGCTTGATGTACAAATTTGTCTGTATCTTTAAGTGTTTTAGATAATACTTTGATATAGGTTTCTTTGAATGTTTTGCATAAGTCTAGCTTTTCATATAGCCTATCAAGTTCTTTAGATGAGCCTTCATTTCTTTTTAAAACTTCGATGTTTGCTTCTAACTTTTTGATGGTATGAGTTGATCTTTCAATAGGTACATCATATTCATCTATAAGCAAAATTACGTGATGGTGAAAAACTTTGGCTATATTTTTGATAATGTTAATTAAAAGCTCTATTAGCTTAGCGTTATCATTCTTTAATGAAAAGTCGTTCCTAAGGTTTAGACATTCTTCAACAAAATCTTCTTTAATATTGTAGAGCGGAAAAGACTCTTTGTAGTCAGATAAAACACTAGCGCAGTCACCTAACACGATGGCTAATGATATAAACGAGTCAAAAATGTTTTCTGATGAAAAAACATCCTTAAAGGAAACAGAAATTACGGGAAATTGTCCCATAAAATTTTGGCAGAAATCCTTTTCTTTAGAAATGTTTAAAGGACCAAATATATTATTTAATGAGCTTGCATCTTGGTGAATTTCAACAAATTTGTTTTGTTTTCTTAACTCATTATTTTTACGTATTGAGGATAAGGAGTTGTATAGACTGTCATAATTGACCTCTAAAAAGGTCTTAATCATTGATAGTGTAGTTGATTTACCAAAACGTCTAGGTCTTGTGAACAAGGATACTTGATTATTGCCTTTTAGAAGATCTTTTAAAAAAGCTGTCTTATCTACGTAATAAGCTTTTTTTCTAGTGTTGGTTTCAATAAAAAAGTTCTCAAAATCACTGATACCTTTTTTGATTGGTAAAAGATCAGACATAATCAATGCTCCACAAATTCTGTCCTTTAATCTTATCAAAATTTGTAATTATTTAACGTGTTTTGAGACAAAATCAAAAAATAAAAAAAGCTTGGCCTCACACACTAAAGACCAAGCTAAAACAACTATTCTAATTTTCTTGTACTGCTATAGTATTATTTAAAACATTCAGTTGCTGCCTTTTCAACAGGTAAGCACTTAACATAGTTTTGCATAAACTCGTTAAAGCCATGTACGCCCTTAGGATCTGGCTTGATTACATCTCCTGATGCTTCTTTAAATACTACCTTATCAAGATAATCTGGAAGTTCTTGATCACAAGCTTTGTTAACTAAGTAGTTAGCTAAAATTGCAATACCCCAAGCTCCTCCTTCTCCTGCGGTAGTCATGACCCATACAGGAATATTTAAAGCATCAGCCATGATCTTTTGACCAACCCCTTTGGTCTTAAATAAACCTCCATGGCCTAGAAGCTTGTCAATTTTGACATTTTCACTTGCTAGAATATCCATACCTAAACGTACTGCACCTAAAGATGTATTTAAGTTTGAACGCATAAGGTTAGCTAGAGTGAACTTAGAGTCAGGTGTTCTTACCATCATTGGTCGTCCCTCAGTTAAGTTTGTAATAAACTCACCTGATAGATAGCCATAAGTTAAAACGCCACCGCAATTTTCTTCCCCCGTTAGAGCATGATTGTATAAAAGCTTAAATAAATCGTTTGGATCTAATGGGTGACCTGATAATTTTGCAAATTCATCAAAGATACTTACCCAAGCGTTTAGATCTGATGTGCAGTTGTTTGCATGGACCATTGCAACTTGACGACCATCTGGTGTGCAGACATTATCAAGCTCACGGTGTAAATCTTTTAAGGCATGCTCTAACACGATCATTGCAAAAATAGAAGTGCCAGCTGATACATTACCTGTACGAGGTGCTACAGCGTTAGTTGCTACCATACCAGTACCAGCATCACCTTCAGGTGGACACAATGGAATGTTAGCTTCAAGGGAACCTGTAGGATCTAAAAGTTTGGCGCCACTTTCAGTGAGATTGCCTGCATTTTGTCCTGACTTTAAAACTTTAGGGAAGATGTCTTTTAGCTTCCATGAGTAGTGCTTGTTCTCAATTAACTTATCAAAGATATCTACATACTTCCCTGCAAAATCCATACTATCTGAGTCAATAGGAAACATGCCGGCAGCATCACCTACACCTAATACTTTTTGACCTGTTAAAAGATAGTGAATGTAGCCTGCTAGTGTAATTACATAATCAAGATCTTTAACATGCTCTTCATCATTTAATATAGATTGATATAAATGAGCAATGGTCCAACGCTCTGGAATATTAAATTGGAAGATCTCGGTTAATTTTGCTGAAGCATCACGTGAGCAGGTATTACGCCAAGTCTTAAAAGGAGATAACTGTTTATCATCTTTATCTAAGGCAATATATCCGTGCATCATCGCTGAAATTCCGATTGCTGCAAACTTAGTGACTTTGACTTGATACTTATCTTGAATGTCTTTAACTAAGTCTTGATAGCAAGACTGCATGCCTTTGACAACTTCATCTAAGTGGTAGGTCCAAATGCCATTTTCTAAACGGTTTTCCCATGAGTGTGAGCCACTTGCTAGAACCTCACAAGTTTGTGGGTGAATTAAAACTGCTTTAATTCTAGTAGAGCCAAATTCGATACCTAAAGAGGCCTTGCCATCTTTAATTAAATCTTGATTAGTCATAGTTGTTCCTTGGTTTGTTTAATTTATTTAGGGCTTAAAAAAGCCAGTACTTCTAAAAAGGAGTGCAAAAAGTACTGGCTAGAGTTTTTGTGTAATTAGTAAACTACTTTTACAGCAGTCTCATCTAAAGCTTTAGTTTCAACATTTGTCTTAACAACAATTGCTTCAAGATCAGGCTTTGAGAACACTACAGGGCAAATGCGCTGTTCATCAGTAAAAAGATCTGGTTTGACCTTAGTTAAAACATCTCCTGCTTTAACCTTTTGATACTTTTTAACTTGAGCTTCAAAAGCCTGTGGCATCTTCGCACTTGATAGACCGCAGTGCATGAGGACTTCTAAGCCATCTTCTCTACGTACTAAGAAAGCATGACCTGTAGGGAAGGTTGCAATTACGGTACCATCAAAAGGACTTCTAAGCTCAGTGCCTGTAAACTTGATAGCAAAACCTTCACCTAAAACCTTTTTAGAAAAGACTTCGTCATTGATTTCTTCAAGTCTAATTACAGTGCCATCAATTGGAGTTTTGATAAATTCTTTTTGCATGATTTGCTCCTTTAATTCTCTTTTGAGTAAGCAAGTTGCTTTCTGCGAAGCTCTAATACCTTAGTCATCTCTTCACGTATACCATCTAACTTGTAGAAGAAGATTGATACCATGATGCCTACGCAGATGATGATAGGTAACCATAAGAAGCAGAACTCAATACTAAATAGGGCTGATGGGGTTTGCTCAACATTTGCAATGTAGCCACCGCACTTCAAGATGTAGCCCATAACAAGGGCTGCTACACCCATACCTAGTTTTACAAAGAAGCCTTGCATAGCTGCAATCATGCCTGAAATTGGGCGGTTCTTTTGATACTCTGAGTAATCAATTACATCTGGTTGGATTGCAAAGGTTACACCGAAGATACCGTACATACCGATACCAGTGATAGTTAAGCTTGCAATTAGAGCTACTGCGCTATTGTTAAAGCCCCAGCAGATTAAGTCGCCTACGATATAGGTTAAAGCGAAGATGTACATTAGGTTCTTTTGAGAAATTCTTTGTTGTAACCAAGGTAGTACTAAAAGAATAGGAAGACCAGATAATACGCCGAAGAAGCCTACAAAGGTTAACCAATCAGTACGACCTAAGTTGTAGGTAAAGTAGTAGATAGCTGAGGTGTTACGGATCACGAACAAGCCAAAATAAAGGAAGTTTAAAGCCATGATCACGCCTGCCTGTGAGGTTAAAGCCTTAAAGTCAGCTTTAATGTCACTGCGCTCAACTTTTACTGATGGAGGTACTACTTCTTTTGTCTGTGAGAAGGTGAAAAAGAAGATGGCCATAGCAATTACACCATACATAGTCATGGTGATAAAGAAACCTAAGCGAGCGTTACCTTGACCAAAGAAGTCTACTAGTGGCTGAGTAATGGTCATTACAACAGCAGTACCTAGTAAAGCGAAGATCATACGGCTTGCTACAAGCTTATTACGCTCGTTTACATCAGATGTTAGTCTTGGCACAATGGTATTTAATGGGATGTTAACCACGGTGTAAGCACAGCATAATAGAATGTAAGTAATGTAGGCGTAGATTATCTTACCAGTTTCACCTAAGTCAGGGACGAAGAAGGTCATACAAGTAAAGATTGCAAAGAAAGGTGCGCCAATTACAAAGTATGGACGACCTTGTCCCCACTTTGTATGAGTTCTATCGACGATTAACCCCATGATAGTGTCGGTGATTGCATCGATAACGCGGGTGTATAAAAGCATCGCGCCAACAACCGCTGCACCAATACCAAAAACATCGGTGTAGAAGAACATGAGGTAAGAGGCCATAGTGCCGAATACTAGGTTACAAGCAAAATCACCAGAGCCATAGCCTGCGCGTTTGAGCCATCTGTTTTCCATATGTTTGTCCTCAAGTAGGTGGTACTTTAAGTTTAAAGTATGTTGAGTTTTATAACTTTAACTTGTACCAAGGATTTAAATGTTGAGGTCTTTAAGATCTCTGTTCAAAAGGGACTCTTGCAACTTAGGTTTAAGTTTTGAAAATTTTTTAACTTTTATTTGTTTAAATGTTAATGTTGCAAGAGTCAATAACTAACTAAAGTTAGTGTCACACAAGGTTAGAAACAGGTAAATGCACCGTCTACGATGACATCTGAGCCTGTAGTAAATGAGCTTGCCTCAGATGCTAAGTATAAGGTTACGGTTTGTAGCTCTTCAGGATCGCCTAAGCGGTGCATAGGAGCCATAGCATTCCACTTATCAATTAGAGGAATTAAGGTCTTTGAGCTCTTAACTAATTCAGTGCCGATGTAGCCTGGGCTAATGCAATTTACACGAACACCATACTCAGCCCACTCAATAGCAAGTGACTTAGTTAACTGGATAACACCTGCCTTTGATGCGTTGTAAGCACATTGTGGTTGAGGTACGTTTACAATGTGAGCAGACATTGAAGCGGTGTTGATAATTGAGCCTTTAATACCTTTTTCAATCATGTACTTACCGGCAGCTTGTGCGGTTAAGAAGACGCCATTTAAGTTAACGTTGATAACTTTGTACCACTGCTCAAAGGTCATATCTTTTGCTGCAACATTTAGACAAATACCTGCATTACAGAAAGCAACATCTAAACGGCCAAACTTCTCATCAATAGCTTTGATTAGAGCATTAACAGATTCAACAGAGGTAACATCAGTCTTGCAAACTAAAGTCTTGATGCCTTCGTTAGTCTCAAGCTCTTTAGCAGTCTTGATTGCCTCAGCCTCATCAAGATCAGCAATCACGATGTTAGCGCCAGCCTGAGCAAAACCAGTAGCTACTGCCTTACCGATACCACGAGCACCGCCAGTTACGAATGCTACCTTGTCTTTTAGAGAGAATTTTTCTAAAGCTTTCATACTTTAACTCCTTAATTTAATGTTTCAAATCTTAAGTTCCGTGGCTTATATAAGCTTTTTAAAACAACTTTATAAAAGTCACTTTACTAATGTATTTTTAGTATAGTTCAAAATTTTAAAACTTCAATAAAATAACTTTATAAAAGTAACTTTTTGTATTAAAATAAGCCTGTGATCACGAAAATTGAGATAATTAAATTTACAAGTTAAATTAACTATTTGAATTTACTTAAAATAATATTTTGTGATAATTTTTAAAAATTTTTGACTTCACCTATGCTTTACAAAAAGCAAGCAAGTACAATAGATAAGACAACAAAATAAATATCATTGGTACGTGAATGGATAAGCACATGGCAACTGAAGAAGAGCAAAACACCTTGAATGAAGCTTACAGAGTTAAAGCTGAACTTATCAAAACCGGTCTTGAAAGTGTATATGCACTTTTCTTTGATAATGAGTCTTTATCAAAGCCACAAATAGCAAAGCTTTTAGGTTTGTCTATGCCTACAGTTTTAGCTAAAACTGGTAAGCTTGAAAACTTAGGTCTTATCAAAAAAGGTAAAGAGCAAGATTCAAACGGTGGTCGTAGAGCTATAGGTTATGAGTTAAACTCAATTGCCCGTGTAGCTATAGGTGTTGAGATCAATGCGCAAAAGGTTAGATTTTGCTGTGTGGATTTAAAAGGTAAAAGCTATGAACGTAAGAGTGTAGAGCTTGCCTTTAATGATGGTTATTCTTACCTTGATGATTTTGTAAAAGAATTAAAAGCTTTTATCAATTCTTTAAAGTTTGATGAAGACAGAATTTTAGGTATCGGTATTTCTCTTCAAGCTGTGGTTGCTAATGACGGTGAGCAAATTCTTTATTCAAAGATCATGCCTTTGCAAAATATCATTGCAAAACAATTAGAGCGCTTGATTGGCATTAAGGTACGATTCTCTCATGATGTTGAGTGTGCAGCTTTAACTGAGCTTTGGCATGAAAAGGAAGTTAAAGATTCTATCTTTGTCTCAATCTCTGAGCACTTAGGTGGATGCCTTATCTCAAATCACTTAATTGAGCATGGTTTACATGGTTATGCTGGTGCTTTAGAACATATGGAACTTCATGAAAATGGAGTTAAATGCTACTGCGGTAAAGACGGTTGTGTGGAAAGCTATTGCTCACTTAACGCTCTGTTAAGAGGTGAAAGTGATGAAGACTTCTTTAAGAAGCTAAAATCAGGGGATGATGAGGCTAAATCACGCTATCAAGTTTACTTAAATGATCTTGCTCGCGCCTTGTATTCTGTGTACTTACTTTTAGAGCGCGAAATTATCATAGGTGGTGATATTGCTGATTTTATTACCGATGAGGATGTAAATTACCTAGAAGAGAAGATCATTGAACGTAGCTCATTTAAAGTTGAAAAAGGCTTTATTCATATTGCATCAGTTAGAAAAGATGCTTCAGTAATTGGTGCAGCCCTTCCTTACATTGCTAACTTTGTGCCTGATGTAATTGTGCCAATTAGTATCTAATCAATTGTCTAAAAGTGCCACAGTGTTAAGCTGTGGCACTGTCTTTTAAACTACATTAAACAAATCGTCATATAGGATGGAATATAAGTAATACCATCTTTTATTTTGAAGTTCGCTGGATGAATTACATAAGCCTTTGAAATTCGCTCATGATACTTATCAACAAATTTCTTTAAGCTGTTGATTTGGTATCTAGTTGTTGACTTAACTTCAATTGGGCAGATCTTATACTTTAAGCTGTTTGCGTCGGTAATGATAAAATCAATCTCCATATCATTGCGGTGTAATTCTTTGTTGTAGTGCTTGTAGAAGAACAGTTTGTGTCCTGTTGCAACTAGCATTTGTGCAATGGCATTTTCATAAAACATACCATTGTTGAACTTTAGCTTGTCAAACAAGATCTGCTTGTAAACCTCATGGGCTAATTCACTTTTCTCATTAAATGCCTGACTTATAAGCAGACCTGTATCGCTTAGGTAGCATTTAACTGAAGCTCTATCTTCATTTAAGCTTAGAGCAACACTTGGATCTGTTACGTTAAAGCATAGATTGCACATCATTGAGCTTTTAAGATAGTAAAAGGTCTCATCGAACTGCATATAGGTTGAACCAGGTATGATGTTAGAAAAAACTACCTCTCTATCGTGTCTTGATAAACTACTAGGAATGCTGTTAAAAATTGCAGCTACTTTACCTTTGTCAGAATCTTTTATTTTTTGAATGTCGTTTAAATACAAATTAAGAATTAAACGTTTTGTTGTATCGCATTGTGTAAAAGATAATTTGCTATCAATAAAAGCACTAACAGACTCAGGCATTCCTCCTGTTAGCATATATTGTTTAAATAAAAGCATTGCTTGATTATGAATGCCTCTTTCTAGTGGCTGCTGCTTTTCAAAACAATAATGTATGTATTTGATAATCTGTGTATTTCCCATAGCTTCGCAGAACTCTTCAAAGTCTAATGGATACATATTCATTGTCATTTCTTCAGAAGGAATGACTATATCCTTTACGTTTTGTTTTATAGAAATAAGTGATCCTGTTTCAAGATAATCGTATCTTCCATCTGCTACTAAAAATTTAATAGCTTCGCGGGCTCTAGGAAATGCTTGGACTTCATCAAATATGATTAGCGAATCACGTTCTTGCAAATTTACATGATAGTAGGTTTGCAAAAACATAAATAAGACATCTAGATTTTCAAGATTATTTCTGAATACTTCTTTTACTTCGTTAGGTGCAATCGAAAAATTGATTAGAAGATAGCTTTTATATTGCTCTTTTGCGAATTGTTCTGCAATTGTTGATTTGCCGATTCGTCTTGCACCTTCAATAAGTACAGCCCATTTACCATTAGCTGTACTTTTCCATTTAAGTAAAGATTCGTAAATTTTTCTCTTAAAGATCATGTTAATAACCTACAAAAGTTATCGTCTATTATTAATCAAGTTTAAACTATTATTAGAAAAGCGCAAGTATAGAAAGTATCAAAATCATTGAAAAGCGCAAGTATAGAAAGTATCAAAATCACAGAAAAGCGCAAGTATAGAAAGTGCCAAAATCACAGAAAAGCGCAAGTATAGAAAGTGCCAAAA
>ONCS01000100.1 GCA_900316375.1 uncultured Succinatimonas sp.
AATTGGAGCAGGACCATGATATGCACCCTTAGTAACTGGGCACATGTTCTCTACTTCTTTAGAATAGATCATTGGTGGTACCTAAATTGTATGTGTTCAAAATAAGATTGTATTTTTAGCTCTTGCTAAAATCAGACTGATTATAATACATGCAAAGCCATTTTGCCAAAATCCAAGATCAAAAAATCTTAAAAGCTAACTTAAAATCTTGTATTTAAGATTTTTTAACTTTTATCTTACATCTTTTTGAAAAATCTTAATTTTCTTGTATCTATGAGCCTATCTTTTAACTATTGCACAGAAGTAATGAGCAAAACCAAGTGCTTTTAGCTTTAAAAAATCAGATCTTGACCACACTTTTAAAATTTTGCAATAGTTTTGACTTTCTCAAATCTCTACAAATAGTCACTAAAAATTAACAAAAACAAAGTTTTTTAGCCTTTTTGACTTTAAATTTTCTATCTTTTGGCTAAAATATCCCCTTTTGTATTTGTAACTGCACTTTATTAGAGCAAAAATTTAGGACATGCACCTACATATTGCATGTTTTAGCATTAGAAATTATCTATCTCTATAATAAAGCATTACTAAAACTTAAAATCACTAAGGAAGACACTATGATCTTATCTGAAAGCCCAAAAGGACCATTTGCGCGCTCTATCAATAGAGTGCCATTTATCCTTCAAATCATCATTGGTTTACTACTAGGTATTCTAGTAGCATATGTATATCCAGATGATACTTCTATAATTCCAACTTTAGGTACCTTATTTGTTAAGGCTCTTAAAGCTGTAGCACCTATTCTAGTTTTCGTACTAGTATCAGCTGCGATTGCAAAGCACCAATCAGGTGAAAAGACTGCAATGAAGCCTATCATTGTTTTATATTTAGTAAGCATGGTAGCATCTGGCACTTTAGCTCTTTTAATGAGCTATGCTTTCCCTTCAACTTTCCCAGAGCTTGCAGCTAATGCTAATGTCAACGCACCATCTGGTATTAAAGAAGTTTTAATTAACTTTATTAACCAAGCAGTTGAAAACCCAGTATCAGCTTTAATCAATGGTAACTACATTGCAATTTTAGTTTGGTCAATTGCTTTAGGTTTAATGTTCCGTGTAAGCCATGACAATACTAAGAAAGTATTAGAGGATTTAGCAGCCTCAATTTCTGGTGTGATCCGCATGGTAATTAGATTTGCTCCTATCGGTGTTTTCGGCTTAGTTTACAGCTCATGCACTCAAGAAGGTGGCTTTGGTAACCTTCTAAACTACGTACACGTAGTTTGCGTATTAGTAGCTTCAATGTTAATCATTGCTTTTGTAGTAAACCCAATCTTTGTATTTGCAGCAACTCACCAAAATCCATTTCCACTATTATTTAAGTGCTTAGCTCGTTCTGGTTTAACTGCATTCTTTACAAGATCATCAGCTGCTAACTTACCTGTTAACTTAGCACTATGCGAAGAGTTAAAGTTAGATAAGGCAACTTACTCAATTTCAATTCCTCTAGGCTGTGCTATCAACATGTCAGGTGCTGGTGTTACCATCGTAGTTATGACCATGGCAGCAGCTCACACTCTAGGTGTTCAAATTGACTTTGCATCAGCTTTCTTAATGTGTATTGCATCTGTATTATGTGCTTGTGGTGCATCAGGTGTGGCTGGTGGCTCACTAATGTTAATTCCACTTGCTTGCTCAATTTTTGGTATTCCAAATGATATTGCAATGCAAGTTGTAGGTATTGGCTTTATCATCGGTGTAGTTCAAGACTCAACTGAGACTGCTCTAAACAGCTCAACTGACGTTCTATTTACTGCAGCAGCTTGCCGCCGTGCTGAGCGTATCGCAGCAAAAAAAGCTAACTAATAACATTTAAATTGTATTTAAAAGCCAGGGTTCAAGCTCTGGCTTTTTTGATCTTATTGCCCTTAGCTACTCCCTTATTTAACTCATGCCCGTTGCAACAAAAACATTTCTACTGATCACTAAAATTCAATAAATTTTATAAAAATATTCATATTCTTGTATATTTAATTATTCTTTTATAATTAAGCATTTTTAACTTTTAGATTTTTGCAAGACTCTTTTTAAGTTTATTTTTCTTTATATTTCAAATAGCTTATAAAGTTATTTGCACTTTTTACCACCTAAAATCCACTTGTAAAATATTCTAGGTAATA
Source organism: uncultured Succinatimonas sp. (assembly GCA_900316375.1). Lineage (GTDB taxonomy): Bacteria > Pseudomonadota > Gammaproteobacteria > Enterobacterales > Succinivibrionaceae > Succinivibrio. The sequence goes on from ONCS01000100.1 coordinate 2,180, forward strand.
ATAACACCTAAATTAAATCATGTTTTTTAGGTGTTTTATGCAAGACAATTGTGCATCAAGTTTGATTTCCATCATCTCAAAGTTACTAGGAGATGAGCTATGTAGTTTGCTTTTAGAAGGCAAATTAGATGAAGTGATGTTAAATCCTAATGGCTCTTTGTTTGTAACTGCAATTGGTGGTAAGAACTCATTCTATGGCACAGTAGATAGCTCAAAAGCAACCATTGCTATAAGACAATTATCAAACTTTTCAGGTAAGACTATCGATGAGAAAAGTCCAATTGTTGAGTGCGAGTTATCAAAACTTAATATCCGTTTTGAAGCCATACTCCCACCTTTAGTTAAAGGTCCCGTTTTTTGTATGCGCTCAATGCATGCACTAAACCTAGACTTTAGAGACTTAGTTGCCTCTAACTTTATCAAAGAAAGTCAAATTGAGCTTTTCGATAGTTTTATTAAAGAAAAGAAAAACATTTTAATTTGCGGGATGACCGGTACTGGCAAGACCTCTTTTATCAATTCTTTTTTAAAGAGGATCTGCGCACTAGACACCGACAGTCGCATTACCACTATTGAAGATACCCCAGAGCTTAAATTAGAGGCAGAAAACTCTGTAAGTTTATTTACTAATGAAACAACCTCAATTAGTAACTTAGTTAAAGCTTCCCTGCGTTTAAGCCCAATGCGTATTGTCATAGGTGAGGTGCGCTCTGTTGAGGCCTTAGACATGATTGATGCTTTAACTACAGGTCATAGTGGATGTTTAGCAAGTATCCACGCCGGTACCGTCACACAATGCTTAGAGCGCTTAAAGTTACTTGTAACACGCGCTCAAAGTACCTATCAAAACATCGAAAGCATGATCGCTCAGGCAATTGATGTGGTGATTGTGCTAAAGAAAAATCCTTATCGTCATGTAAGTCAAATTGCCCTTGTCAAAGGCTTTGAAAACTCACAATACAACCTTCAATTTTTAGGAGAGTAAAAATGAAAAAACTATTAGTGTCTCTATTACCAATTGCCATCGTGCTATGTCTATTTAGTGTGGCCAACGCAGCTGACACCAACTCATCAACCTTGCCTTATGAGTCATGGCTTAGAACCATTCAAAAATCTCTTACAGGCACTGTAGCTTTCTCAATTGCCATGATTGGTGTGGTAACAGCTGGTGCGACCTTAATTTTAGGTGGTGGTGAAATTGGTAAGTTTACAAGAGCTTTAGTGTACATTGTATTAGTTATGACCCTCCTTACAGGTGCTAACACTTTAGTTGCTAACTTCTTTAATGGTGCAACTATTGAGCTTAATGTACCTGCAAACGACACTGAAATTCCACCTTTAAAGGCTGCAATTGATAATGAGGCTACCCATAACTTTTACGACAATTTAAATCACGGTCACAAGCAATCAATAAAAGCGCAGGATAAAAGTCTCCAAGGTTCTGTAAACTTCAAGCAAAGCCTTAGTTTAAAAGAGCTAGTTGCCATTTTAGAAGTTGATAACCAATACGCTTTTTTAAAGGATCCAAAGTCTATCCACTACTTTGATTACCTAGATAAAGTATCTTCAAATCACTCTAAAGTTAGCTGCTAAAAATGGCTAAACAGCACCAGATTTACCAATCTGTTTTAAGAAAGCACAGCTTTTTAGGATGTGACCGTGAGCTGTGCATGATGTTGTGCTTATTAAGTGGCGTGATTGCAGTCTTTAGCTCCTGCATTATAGGAGCACTGTGTGCTGTACTTTACTTTGTCATAGGTTACTTTCTATTGCGTGCGGTTGCCAAATATGACTTGCACATTAGAAAGATCTATATGCGCAATATCAAGTACAAAAAACTGTATTTAGCTCAGGCCATGGAAACTAGTCCGACTTTAAAACGCTATTGGTAAAAATTAACAAGCTTTAAAGCAACCTAATTACCTATTAACTTACTACAACAATAAAACTACAGCCAAAAGATCATGTTATTTAATCAAATGTTAGTTGCTATCAGTTTGACTTTGTCGCTTTTGTGCGTACTTGTCTATGTATTGATGTTTATGCGCGTCTTTAAAAGATGTAAGCGTACTCAAGAAGCATATAGTTTCACCGATCTTTTAGATTATGCCAACATTGGTCCACAAGACACCATCATCATGAAAAATGGTGGTCTTTTGAAGATCTTTGAAATTAAATTGCCATCTTACAAATATCAAGAAGATAACTTAATTGATAAGCATCAAACTTTAATTGCCAATGCTATCAAAAACCTAGGTGGTAACTTCACAATTAACTTTGATGTCATTCGTGACTTTGACAAAAAACTTGATGATAGTAAGTTCTATGGCAATGATGTTGCTAAAAAGCTAGTTGAAGAGCGAAAACAAGTACATACAGGTAAGAGCTTTAACACTCGTTATTTCTTATCAATTACCCTATTAGACTCGGTAATTGACATTAAGTTTATCCACAGATTCCTATTAAAAAAGAAAAGCTATTTGCAGCAACAAAAAGAGAGCTTAAAGGTCATTGATAACTTTAATAAAAAGATTGCTACCTTTAAAAACAGCTTAGAAAACACTATTGAGCTTGTTGAATTAACCTATGAGGATAACTACTTTGCCCCATATCACGGAGCTGTAGATTTTATTAAAAAGTGTATTTCAGGCAATGTCTCAACTCATGTAGCCATTCCTCGTGTGCCTTTTTACTTAGATGCTGTGTTATCAACTAAGGATTTCACCCCTGGCATGATCCCTAAAATTGGAGATAAATATGTAGGTGTGATTGCCATTGATTCACTGCCTAATTATTCCTTATTTGGCATTTTAAGTAAGTTATCTTTACTTAACTTTGAGTACCGCTTTACAAGCCGCTATATCACCTTTGACAAACTTGAGTCTAACTTTAAGTTAGAAAAGTTCCGTCGCCTCTGGTCTCAAAAGCGCCGTGGCATGTTAGCTCAATGTTTTAATGTAGAAAACTCAAGAGTAAATTTAGATGCTGTAGAGCAGCTTGAAGATATCAATGATGCAAAAAAGAATCTTGATCAAAACGAAAACTCCTTTGGCTCTTACAGCGCTAACATCATCTTTTTTACCGATGATTTAAAAACTCATGAAAAGCTAGGCCTTGAGTGTGTCAAAGTTATTGAAGATTTAGGTTTTGGGGCGCGTATTGAAACCTATAACGCAACTGATGCTTATATTGGATCATTCCCAGGTCACAGCATTGAGAATATGCGTCGTAACTTAATTTCAAACAGTGTCTTTACTGACTTACTGCCACTTGATGCGCCTTTTACAGGTGAGTTTAAATCCCCTAATCAAAACTATGGCAAAAACGCGCCTGCTTTAATGGAAGTTGTAACCAAAGATGGCTCTAAGGCTTATTTAAACCTGCATGAGCAAGATTTAGGTAATAGCTTAGTAGTAGGTCCACCGGGTACTGGTAAATCTGTGTTTTTAGGAAGCTTAATTCCCTCTTTTATGCGCTATCAGGGCATGAAACTATTTGTCTTTGATAAAGGTAATTCTTTTTACGCTTTAACTAAGGCCTTACAAGGCAATCACATCAATTTAGATGCTAAATCAAAGGTGCAGCTATGCCCTTTATATCATCTAGAGTCAGCTTTAGATATTGATAGATGCGTAGATTTTGTTAAAAGGCTTATGAACATTGAAACAACTTCATCACAAGATGCGTTAATTTACGAAATGATGACAGTGCTACGTGATGAGACTATTAGTGCTAAAGCTCAAGGTAAAAATATTGATAGAAGTCTTAGCTACTTTAACTCTATTTTGGCAAATCAGGATTTAACCCGTGCGCTTACCCCATATTTAAACAATAAAGATGAATTATCACTTTTAGATGGCAAAGACACCATGTCCTTTGACAATGCTTTAAATGTCTTTGAATGTGGGTCTTTAATGGATAGTAAAAGTCCGATGTTATACCCAGTCTTAGAGACCATTTTTGACTATATAAATCGTGAGGTTGTTAAAGCTAAAGCTGCTGCCATCATCATTGATGAGGCTTGGATGATGCTATCTCACAGTCAATTTGCCAAAGTACTTTTAAATTGGCTTAAGACCTTGCGTAAGCACAATGTAGTGGTGGTGATGGCCACACAATCTATCCATGACTTTGCTAAATCAAACTTACTTGAAGATATCTTAGATTGCGTTAAAACCCGTATTTATCTACCTAATATCGATGCGAAAACTGAGAATTTAAAAGCCTTTTACCAAAAGCTTAATGTCAACGACAAGCAATTAGATGAAATTTATGAAGGCACACCTAAACAGGACCTTTTTATCCATAAGTCCCAAAAGTTTATGCCTTTTAATTTAGTGCTCTCGAAAAAAGAGCTCAAGTTGTTATCGCTTACCCACAAAGATAAAGCACAAGTAGACAATCTATACAGTCAATTTAAGGAGCAGTTTTATGAATATCTTTAAGCTTTTAAACCCATTTGCTAAAAGTGAAGAGAGTCCATGCCACAAATATTTACAAGGTATGGCTAAATCTGACATGGTAGTAAAAGACTTAAAGTTAAGTCTAATTCCATGGACCTTTTCTATCTTAGGCTTTGCTCTAGGCTTTTTATCTTTAGCTTTGTATCTATCTGAGCGTGGTAAAAGTGAGATCATCCCTTATTTAGTAACTGTTGATAAGAATGGCTCGGTGCTTACCCACGGTGAGGTTAAGCCTACATATAACTATAGCCACGAGATCTTAGCATCCTTCATGTGTGACTATATTGAAGCTTTATATACCGTAAGTCATGATCAAAATTACCAGGTAACTCTCATTCAAAAAGCCTATGCCATGACTAAGCTTGGCTCCCAGGCCCAAGAGTTTGCCGACAAATTGTTTAAAGAGCGTGCTGATCTTGAAGATAAAGTACCTAGAACCTTTGTCAATATCGCCTCAATTGTCTCTAAAAGTGCGCACAGCTTTGAAGTGGACTTTATCGTCAATGAATTTGCCAAAGGCTCAACTGAGTCAACCAAAGTACCTTATAAAGCGATTTTAACTTTTAAACAAGATAACTTTGATTTTGATGATCTAGATAATTTACGTTTAAACCCTTTAAAGGTGTTTGTAAGTGAGCTCAATGTCCACGAGCGTTTAAAGGTAACTGATAAGGCCTAATGTATATGACAAGATCTCTTTTAACTTTAATTGTGCCATTGGCAACTTGGTGCCTAACTAGTTTTACTTTTATGGGCTTTGCTTTAGCTGATGCTGATTTTGATAATTATGTAGTTGAGAACACTGACAACTATCTTGATGACAAAGATAGAAACACTATGAACAGATTAAACTCACTTAATCAAAATCAAATGGCAGGTCATAGCTATGTACCTGGTTTAGTTACCTTCACTTTTGGCGATGGTATTCCAACCGTAGTGTGCGCGGTACTCGAGATCACCGATATCATGCTTGAAAAGGGCGAGCGCATTTTGTCGGTACAACTTGGCGATACTTTGCGTTGGAACATTGATTCAGCAGTCTCTGGTGATGATAGTGAACGAGTGGAGCATTTAATTGTAAAGCCTCAAGCTAATGCTTTAAAAACTTCACTTTTAATTGCAACAGACCGTCGTACTTACCATATCCGTCTAAAGTCTACAGCAAATGACTTTATGCCGCAGGTAAGCTTTCACTACCCTAATAGTCACAAGATTGTAAATCAAAATAACAATTTCTCATTTACCGGTAACACTAGAACAAACAGCAATTACGGGCAAAGACAAAGTGTAAATAACGGGGGGCAACCACGCATGAGTATTACAAGTCGTGACGGTGAGATGACAAATAATGTTGGTAATACCGGTCGCAAGGCATCTTCTACTCGTTATCGCATCAGTGGTGGCTCAACTTTAAGACCTAAAAATGTCTTTGATGATGGGCAAACTACCTATGTAGTCTTTGGTGATGAGATAGAGTTTAACTCTCTTCCTACAGTTAATGCTGTTCACATCAAAAAAGGCTTTCTCGTCGATGAAGAGCAGCTATCGAACGTGAACTTTAGATTTGACGGTCAGACCATGGTCTTAGATGGCTTATTTAAGAAAATCAAGCTGACCTTCGATGCTGACAATGAAGAAGATAGCGTCATGATCCGTAAGGCTTAATTTAGTCTTATTGCTCTTAATACTTGGTCTTCAAATTTAAACATCAAAGTTAACTTACTATGAATGAGAAACTAAAAAACTCCTTACACAAATGGCCTTTTTATGTGTTTATCGCCTTTGTGTGTGCATTCTTAATTAGCATTTTCGTAATTGCCCAAAATTATGGTAATGAAAGAAAAGCGCAAGAGACACAAACTACCGCTGATAATAACCTCAACGACAATGTAGCTCATGCTAACAAGATCTCACGCTCTATTGCCTACAAGCAAGACATTGATAGTAGCTTAAAGAAAAAGCTTGAAGTAAAAGAGCCTGTTAAACAAGACAGCCTAGCCTTAAAAGGCGAGGCTATTAAAGATCCAAAAGTTAAAACTCAAAGCATTGATAGTGAGGATTTTTACAAGGATTATATTGCCTATAAAGAGCAGCGTGAGAAGTTAAAAGATAAAAATAAAGACACGGAGAGCCAAGATGACAAAGAGCTAACACAAAGTGCAGCTTTAGATATCGATTATCTAAAAAATCCACCAAAACCTACAAGACAAGACAGAACCCGTCAGATCTTTGGAGGTGAAGATAGCTCTTTTTATAGTGCGATGAAGGCACCTTCTGCTGTCAAACTAAATTTAGGTGGTGGCAGCATAAGTGAGCCCAAATTCTATGAAAGAGATAGTGGTAATTACTCTCAAACAAGTGAATTTGGCACTTTAAATAAGCCTCACGCTAAGTCAGGTGGTTTTAACTCTAATAGTGCTGACTCTTTTGACAGACAAAATAACACCTTAGCTAGATATGACTCACTAAAGCAAGGATCACATATTCTAGATAGCAGTGTTGAAAGCCCACAAACACCTTATGCACTCATGCAAGGTAGTGTGATCCGTGCGGTGTTAGTCACAGGTATTAACTCTGAGCTTCCAGGGCAAATTACAGCGCAAGTTACCCACGATGTACGTGACTCATTAAACTTTGAGCATTTGTTAATTCCTCGTGGCTCTAAACTGATTGGTCAATATGGATCAAATGCTCAAGTAGGTGCAACTAGGCTTTTTATTGGCTTTAACCGTATTATTTTTCCAAATGGTCAATCTCTATCCATTGGAGCTATGCCAGGCACTGCCTCAGATGGATATGCAGGATTTAGCGGAGACGTGGATAACCACTACTTAAAGACTATTTTAAGTTGCATGATGTTATCTGCTATTACCACTACCCAAGACTCAATTGAAGATCACTATCAAGAAGGTTTTGGCCGTAAAAGAACGATTACCAGATCAGGTCGTGAGTTATCGTCAAACATTGGTGATGCTCTAGCTAACATCATTGAGCGAAACTTAAACCTAGCCCCAACTTTATCAGTAAAGCCAGGCTATCGTTTTAGTATTTCGACAACTCAAGATATCTTCTTTAAATCCCCTTACGGTGTAGTTGAAGGCAAGTACTACATTAACTAGAGATTGAAGGTTTAAAAGTAATTTACAGGATATTTTTCATGCATTCGTATCTACGAAATTTTTTAGTGACTTTATGTGTAGGCTCAAGTTTAGTCTCAGTGGCCATGGCAGGAGATAGCAACATGACCTACGAGCAAGGACAAGATCTAATTAGAAAGGTTGATGACACCTTAAAGCTCTTAACTGCTTGGAATATGGATAATTTACAAAAACAACAGCAGCTAGCTAAATTCATGGAATTTGATAATAACCGTACAAATGAAGATCATGAATTTGCCAATAGAGATGCTTGGAATAAGGTTTTAGATTTAAATCAAAACCAACTTATGCTTTTAGAGGCGAGCTATGCTTTTGCTAAAAAGACAGAATCTAGTGCTACCCTTGCCCACAACTCTGTCTATACCAAGGCATGGGATGAGTGTTTGCAATCTGATAACTGCTCATTTAGTAAGCTCAACACTTTAATTGATAAAGAGGCCTTAGAGCTATCATCATTTACTAAAGACAGCGCTATGGACACGCAAAAGAACCTCATGGACAGCATTGATAAGCTCAATGAATTGTCTTTAGAGTCAAAAAATGCACCTGGCTTAAACTCAGCTATTGATACTTTATCTAAGGTAAATTCAACTCAAGCTACCGCATTAGTGTCTTTAACTAATCAAGTAAGTAACTTAAATAAGCTTACCGCAAGTAGCATTCAGGCAAAACGTCAAGAAGATGAGCTAAGACGCAAGGGTGATGACTTGTACTATCAAGGCGATAACCAAGTTAAATCACCTCACTTTGACTTAAGCTACACCAAATATTAGGAGCCATAGATGACGCTATTGAGCTTACTTTTAATAATTGCCTTATTTATAATTTTTTCAAAATAAACCACTATGCTTTCAAGAAAACTACTTAGTCTTTTGACTTTAATTACCCTACTTGTACTTACCAAAAACGCCTTTTGCGTTGAGTTACAGCCGGATGCTTTATTTAACAATTTGAGTAATGAATTCATAGGTGCTGTCAAAGACATTACAAGACCTGTAAAAGCAGCAGCAGACAGATTATTTTGGTTACTTGTACCTATTTCTGTTGTAACCTTAGGTTATAAAATGATCTTTGCTGACGGTAATATGCAAACTTTAATGCTGCACTTTACAGGTTTGGTGTTATCAATTGGCTTTTATCTATTCTTTCTAGATCACGCAATAGAAATCGGTGTATCAATTTTAGAGTCAATGCTACAACTTGTAGGCGGTAAAACCTATGGTCCATCAGAGCTAATAGATTTAGTCTTTAACCTAAACTCTAACTTTAATAAGTGTATTTCTGATAATCTCTTCTCGCCTATGACAGCTTTCTTCATGCGCGCATTAGTGGCTATCTTTTGTGTGATCTTATTCTTGCCTGTGATGAACTTTACGATTCTCTACTTAGGAGCTTATATCCTTTGCTACATTGGTGTGTTTGTCCTAGGTTTTAGCTCGTTTAAGCCAACTCGCCAGTTTGCTTTAAACTACCTATATAAGATCATATCCATGGCACTAGAGCTTATGACTACAATTGTCATTGTAGATGCCTCTTGTAGCGTTTTAGAGAGGATCAATGAAAAGGCTGAAGATATGGCAGCAGCAGGAAATGCCCTTACCTCAAATATCTGCATGATCTTAATCTTTGTGGCTATCTTTATTTATGTGCTTGTACAAAACATTCCGCCGATGGTAGGTTCTCTTGTAGCACCTAGTGATAACCGTGGTAATGGAGGCATGATCTTTAGTAGCATTAGATCAATTAAAAATAGCCTTTCCAAGGTAACTACATCGAAGGTAAAATTGCAAAATAACATGCCTCAAAATTAAATGAGGACAGATTTTACTTAAGATTATAAAACCTTACTTGAAATGAGAAATTCCTTGATTTCAGATATGATTATTTTTAATTTTTGCTGACTTTTGATGTTGAAATTTAATAAAATCTACTTTTTTGTAAATCAGTAGAGACTTTAAAGATTATTAAATTATTCTGCATTACACTGTTTTGATTGTTTGGAGATAATGCACCATGCCAACAGAAAACGCTATTTCAAGAAGAGCTTATAAAAAAGTGAAGTTAAAAGAAAGCATTATCAGTGGAAAATTAACTTCTTTTGAGAGGCTTCGTGTATATGTGTGGATAGTTAGCCTCAAACAACTACCCTTTATAGATCAATTCACTTGATCTTCAAGTTCTTTAAAA
>ONCS01000076.1 GCA_900316375.1 uncultured Succinatimonas sp.
AGTAAAAATCAATATATGTTTTTAAAGAGCTTTCAACCACGAGTACATCGAGGTTTACATTAAATTTCCATGTTGGAAACTAGAGTTATGTTGAAAAAAAGATAAAGTAAGTAATCTGAAAAAAGAATAAAAAAGAAGTTTGTTCTTACTGCTTTTTGAAATCCTACTAATTTGATTATTTTGCGTAATTGTTTTGAGTGACCATTTTAGGATAATAGATACTACTGCACTAACAGTTTCCCCATCTTCTCAAGCCTCTCTTTAATCGAAAAAGGTTCAACACTGCACTCTTCACCTATTCTGTAAACTAAAGCACTGCCCTTTTTGTATTTAAGCCAAGCCTTATCAATAAAGTGCTCACCGTCATAATTAGGATTACCTGTTTTTATAAAGTTAACCCATAGCTTATGAGTAGTATCAGCAACCTTAGTATCTTGCTCTTTAGCTTTACTATCTAATGTTTTGAAGGCATATTGAATCTCGGATGCGTGAGTTACGCCATAAGGAGACTCTTTGTCACTTGCATAGTCAAAGTGATACATATATACATCGTTAGTCTCTGCTAAATTATCAGCAAATACCTTCACACCGATGTTAAACATCACATCACCTAAAAGCTCATAGGTCTTTTTAAATGGAGCATCAAAGCCTTCATAAATTGCCTTAATAGCATCACTCTTATCTCCAAAGTTGTTATCAAGTGCCATTTGATATTCTTCGTTCGTAATTTTAGGATTTGCAAAGTAAGTGCCTTCATCGGTGTTGTAGCCCATGAGGATATTAACCTTGTTAAAGTTTTGCTCTTTTAATTCTTTAACTGGGTCAAAAGGTATTACATAACCATCGCAGTTTGGAATTAAAAAGCTAAAACGACCTGTAACAAAATCATAGTCATAATTGCTTTGATGAGCTAAAAGTACAGGATCAATTGTCTCTAAAGTTTCGATTGCCTCAGAGCTATCAGATAAGCCAAACTTATTTAAAAATCTCTCACTTAAGTCATAAGCAAGAGCTCGATTGTGCGTTGCGTCTAAAGATATAAATGGGAAAGACAAGATAGTGCCACTTTCCATAATCGCGTTTTAAATAAGCCTTTGGTTAAAGGTGATAACACTAAAGCAGATACTGAAAAGCTTCCAGCTGACTCTCCTCCTATGGTGATGTTATCTGGATCACCACCGAAAGCTGCAATATTATTTTTAACAAACTTTAAGCTTTCTATCATATCTAACAGGCCATTGTTTCCTGTAGTCCCGTATTTTGAAAATTGAGCTTTTGAAGATAAAAAGCCTTGTGCATTCACGCGGTAATTAGTTGAAACTAAAATCACACCATCTTTAGCAAACTCAGTACCGTCGTACCATGGGTGATTAGAAGTACCTGCTACATAAGCACCGCCGAAAATCCAGAAATATACAGGCAACTTAGCATCTGCTTTTACATTTTTAGGTCTGTAGATATTGATGCACAAAGTATTAGTTCCCTGCACATCATTTTTATCATCACGTAAAGTGCTTACCTGGGTTGGAATTGGGCAAAACTTTGTTGCTTTGTAGGTGCCGGCAAAAGGTTCAACAGCCTGAGGTGGGGCAAATCTTAAACTGCCAGATGGCTCTTTGGCAAAGGGAATACCTTTGAACACTTCAACATCGTTTAAGTTTAAGCCTTCATATGTTCCGATGTTAGTGGTTACAACTGGAGCTTGTTCTTCTTGCTCGTTAGTAACTGCACTATTACTTATTACAACTTCATCTTGAGCGTAAACAGGACTTACTACAGATAAAGAGAGAATGAAGGATGATAAAACTAAAGGAGATACGAGATGTTTAATTTTCATATGACGACCTAAATTTAAAGCAACTTTTGTTAGTTTAGGTCATTGAAGAGAAAATTAAATGTAGATCATTCGCAAATTAGATATTTTAAGGAGCTTGCCTATTGTTAACTTAAAATTGAGTTTTTGCTCTTGTTGATAACTTAAAAATCTACATAATTACTCATTTTTTAAATTTCAAATTCATCTATAATTAACCGTAAGATGTCGTAATAATAATCGGTGCTGCACTAAAAGAGATGGAAATGGATTTTCTAAAATTATCATCAAAGTTACCTGACAATAACTCTAAATTTGCAAATATCATTAAGTCCAAATGCATCTATGTAGATAAAACAAAATATATCTATAGCATGGCATTTAAAAAAGGTCCATATTTTCTCTCAAGACCACGCCGTTTTGGTAAAAGTACCTTAATTTCTACCTTTGAAGAGTTATTTTCTCATGGTGTTAAGCCTTATGATGGGCATGACTCATATTTCAAAGGTCTTTACATAGAAGATAAATGGTCTGATGATAATGAATATCTTATTATGAAGTTGGACTTTGCTCAGCTTTTTGTTAACTTCTGCAAGACAGGAAATGACTTTGAAAGAAAGTTTGTTAATGTTTTAAATGAATATGTTCAAAAGTTTAATCTGCCACCTCACTCATACGAAAAATCATCAGAAATTTTTAACTATATCTTAGAAAGCATTCCTGAGAGTAGTTTAGTAATTTTAATCGATGAGTATGATTTTCCTCTAACTTACAACATCAATCATCCAGATGTTTTTGATGAAATAGCTGAGGTTTTAAGAGGATTTTATCAACAAATAAAATCAAATTCTGATAAATATAGATTTGTCTTTATCACTGGTATTACAAGATATAAAGATACATCCATATTCACAGCAGGTAATACTATTGAAGATGTTTCATTGTATACAGAATATGGTGAAATTGTCGGATATACAAAAGATGAAATTAGGCATTATTTTGCTGATTATTTAAAATACTCTGCAAGTGGACGTAAATCAAAAGCAATTGAACAAGTAACCAGAGATGATGTTGAAGAACTTCTTAATGAGCTTGCTAACATGTATGATGGTTATTGCTTTGATAAGAAATGCCTGACCCATGTCTACTCTACTTGGTCAATTATTTCATTTTTTAAAAATAGATTTGCTGAATTTGAAAACTATTGGTATGTAAATGGAGGTCTTCCTTCAGTATTACAAAGCTATATCTCAGACGTAAAAGATCAAGCTCAAGATATTTTAAAGTCAAATCTAGTTACTGTTGATACCTTGACATTTTTAAATCCTACCAATTTAGATACCATGGATATTAGGGTACTTTTGTATCAGACTGGATATTTGACCCTAGATAAAACAGATAATGATATTATTTATCTAAAATTTCCTAATCATGAAATTATCGACTCCTTTAAAAC
>ONCS01000048.1 GCA_900316375.1 uncultured Succinatimonas sp.
CATCACGTAAGAACTTATGTAATGGTCTACGGGCATGGCAGAAGCAACGGGCTAGTTTAATCTTATAGCCGTGCTTAGCTAATATGCGGGCAGCTCTATTGTAGCCAGTGAATCCGTCCGCCAATAATGAGTCTATATTAAAATCATCTTTGCAGATTGATTCAATGATATTTGTGACATTAGATGAGTCTCTGCCATCGCCAAACCAGAAATAAGATGCCTTGATAGTCTCAGTGTGACCATTGTGCACTGCCCAAATGTAAGAGTCATGACCTGTAACTTTTTTATTTTCTCTTACAGGTAATGGAGTTTCATCCATAATGGCAGCTTTATTCTTGGTTAGTAAGTCTTTTAATATCTCCTTGGCAATAGGTGCGCAGAATGCTCTTGAGAAGCCATTGATAATGTTAATAACGTTCTGTGGGGTAAAAGTACAACCACAACCTTCCATAAACTTGGCAATCCTGCTCTTAGGCACTGTAAGGATGCTATTCATGGCACACATATCAATTGCTACACCTTCAGATGCTTTACCTTTTTTGAATAAAGGTAAGTCTGAGCCATCACAGTAATTCATAATGATTGGAGAAATAACTAAATCGCCATATTTATTGGTAATTAGATAATCTTCAAATCTGATGCTACTTTTAATTAAAGTATCAGCATTAGTAATAGACTTTGCATCCTCTCTACGAGACACTTGGGTCTGGGTTCTGACTGAGTTCTGAGAAGGCTTGAGAACTTCTTTGTGCTTATCTAATTGTTTTTCAAGGTTTTTAGTTGTTTCCTCGAACTGGGTTACGACTGGGTTCTGAGTAGGTTTTGAAGAGGATATGACGGTGCCTTGGTTGATAATGGTAGTACCAGCCTTAGCAGTTGGATCTTCAAAACGGTCAATAGGTACAAAGTCAGCAGGATTTACTTCATTGTACTGACCACAGTTACAGCACTTAGCTCGACCTACAGCAATGTTTGCTGTAACAATGTTTGGTCCTTGTTTAACTATGATTTCATTTATACGTGGAATAACATTGGTAACTTCCATCTCTTGAACACGTTCACAGTTACAGCAAGGCATTTTAATTCTAGTGCCAGGAGTAATTTTTAACATGGTATTAGACTTTACGTTGTCTACAGGAGTTACAACCTTTTCATCGTTAAGTACACTAGCATTACCAGTGTCACCATCAACTAGTTGGTCAATACCCTGTAATGTAGAGTCATTAACCTTAGATAAAGCATCAGCTACACTATGTAAGGTGCCATCAGAGATGGTCGGATTTGATTCATTAACAACGGTATTATTTGATACCTTACTCTTATCAACCTCGCACTCAATGTCGCCATCTTGCTCGATGTCAGCGGTCTCTAACTCAACAGAGTCAATATCTCCTTCATCTACAGCGACTTTTGGCTCTGTATTTTCATCATAGCCACTATCAAAGTCTTCTTCTGCCTCTCCTGGAGGTAAGCTACTTTGTGTTTTCTCACTACCGCCATTGACCTTAGTACCACGTACGTAGGTTGACTGCTGGCTAGACATTTTTACAAATAAGTTTGCTAGCTTTAGGAAGTACGCATTTAGCTCTTCATTGTCAGAGGTTTTGATATTAGGAATGCTATCTTGGGCTAGAAGCTCGTTATATTTAACCTCAACTTTTGATAGTACACCGAGGCAATTACCCATAATTGAGATTAGATTTTGCTCATTCTTTTGGGCGGTATCACGCTCTTCACGAGCCTTGATTAGCTCATCTTGTTGGCTAGCAATTTCTGCCTTTTTAGCATCGATTTCTTTTTGCTTTTGGCAGTTATCCTTTCTTAAATTAGATTGTGTATCTAAATGGCTTTGAACCATGGCAAGTACAGCTTCAGGACTTAGGTCAGTGATACCTAACTCCTTGAGCTTTGCTAATGCTTCTAAATTTTTTGCATTATTCTTGTCGTTTGCCATGATAAATTCCTTGTTAAATGCCTACGTACCGATTAATGCGCGGCATTTTACAGAATTTGTTTTCAAATTAATA
>ONCS01000036.1 GCA_900316375.1 uncultured Succinatimonas sp.
ACCTCTAGATGAAGATAGGTCTTAAGTAGCAATATTTAAGGTCTGATCTTCGAAGCCTCTCCCTTTAGGGAGAGGTTATTCACTTAAGGATAGATCATTGCAAAAGCTGTTTTTATTTGGTTTTTCAATTTTATTATCGTTGATTAACTTAAAAAGATCTTCTTTAACACCGTCGTATTTGTGCTCTATGTAAGGAATTAATTCCTCATATGAAGCAGCCTCTGGCCAATGCGACATGTATACTCTGTGAGCTACTAACTTGCTAATAGAATAGGGATTACTAATTTCAACGCCATTTATTATGTAACCGCCATACCACAGCTTTACTTTTTCATATGAAAAGTTTTGCTCCTTACAGATCTTTTGAACCTCTTCATTAGTAAAGCCAAAATAAGGAGCAAAATTACTAGAGGATACAATCGTAAATTCATTAAAATTATTTAAAGCAGACTGTGAATTGGTTTTAACAATTGGCAGAACACCAGTTAAATAAGCAAGTGCTATGTAGTTATCAGCTGATTTAGCCTTAAAAATGTTTTTTATAAGCTCTAAATATTCTGTCTTATCATTTTCAGATTGCCAATTATCTCTAAATGGACAGTCGTGCTCATCAATGATAAAGACAAACTTTTTGCCAGTGCAATTGTATACTGCCTTAAAACTTTCGATTAGATTATTCTCATCAAGCTCAGCTTTAGGAAACTTTTGTTTAAGCTCTTTAAAAACTTCTTTACAAAGGTATTGCACAAATCCGATATTATTATTTCTCAAGCCTTTTAAGAAATACATTTCTTGGATATTCAAAAAGACTGTAATGTACTGGTTTAGGTGTTGCTTAAAAGAAGGATCTTTACTGATATTCAAATGATCAAAAACAGACTCTGAGTTGCAACCACTTGAGTAGTATGCATTAAGCATCTCAGCAGCCATGGTTTTACCAAAGCGTCTTGGTCTTGATACACAAAAAAATTATCGCGGCTGCCTAATAGACGGTTAGTAATCGTTAGCAAGTTGCTCTTATCAACATAAGGCAAAAATCCTTTTAAATCACCAATGAAATGAAATCTTCATTTCCTGCATTAACAATCACAACAGCTATCCTCAATCAGCTACATTAAGTTCATTATAGATTAAGCAACTAAATATTTGTAAGAGCAGTATTGCAAAGACATGATTTTAGGTGGGAATTTTTCCACCTAAAATAGAAAAGTAAAGGTAATTATTTGAATTATAAGAAGTTAACAAATTGCATTAGTCAGGTACAATGATGTCGTCATCGATATCTTCATCAGGATCAACTGACTTCATATCGCTTTCATCATCATATCTGTCTTGCTCAATTGACATCTTCTTGTCAGAGTCATCTTGATATAGAGCTTGAGAGTCATCTTCATCATCATTTAATGAGATATCAGGTAATTGCTCTTTGTCATATGGGAAGTTTAAAAGAGCATTAGTCTGAACCACAGCAGCTACGCCTTTAACAAACTCAGCTCTCCAAGTATCAATTAAACCTTTTGAGATTAGATCTTTTAGATAACGGCTTAGTGCATGGTAGTAATCAAGCCAGAGGTTGTTTAAGCGATTAAGCTCAGCACCATCATCTTCGTTAACAGAGGTGATAGAGTCTAATCTGTAGTTGAACTCTTTGGTGTAGGTGTTATAAGCCTTGTGAGCCTCATAACCACAAATATCATTATCACGGCTTGAGATACACTCACGTAATAAGAAGTAATCACCAAAACCATAGATCTTAAATAAAGATAAAACTGTAACTCCAAGATTCCCACGAGGGTGCTCGCCTACAGCATCATCAATACCGTCGTTAAAGAATTTTGAATCTTGCCACTGCTTTGCAAAGGTATCCCACTTGTCTAGTACTTTCTTGTAAAGATTAGTATTAAGTGGTGAGGTTCTCATGTAATCATCAATGCCTTTAATGCAGTTTTCAGAGGCAAAGTAGAACTGCTCACCATTAGTGCCTTCAAAGAATGAGCACTGCGCCTCAAGAGGTTCATGAGTTAAGGTCTTACCACCACTTCCCTGCTTAAAAGCATTTTCTGATAATAATCTAATGCCTTGAGGACGTCCTGCTAAACGCCATACACGCATCAGCATTTGTCTGTAGACAATAGGTCTTATAGCCTGTGCTTGTTGAATATTAGGAAGAGAGGCACATAACTCTCTGTAAAAATCTGACCACTGCTTTAGAGCTTTTTCTACAGAGCTTACTGCATTGACATTACCACGTACACGACGGTGTAAAACTGATGAGTACTTTAAAAGCTCCATCTCATAGCGATTATCTACATCATAAACTAAGGTAGTTGGATCGCCATTTAAATTCTTAATGTTGTAGTAGCTTGATGGTAACTCTTTAATACGGTTGTGACCAACTAATGAGTATAAAACTATGTACCAATCAGCATCATCTGCTCGTACCCCAAGATTTAAGTTAGCACTAGGAGTAAGGTTTACAACTTCATTCCAAGACTTAACATACTTTTGATAGCTTGAGGTCTTGTCATTAAAGAGTTTAAAGATAAAAGATAGTGGGCCAATACCATCTTTTTTATAAAATCTATCTAAGGCTAAATGACAGGCTTTAGAGTTTGTAAACTTGTAGTAGCCAGGATGAGTCATCGAGGTACATAAGTTATCTAAATCGTCGATGGTAATTTTTGTGTATCTATCTTGTGGCCATAAAAGAGATGATAACAGTGGATAATTGCATTTAAAGCCACTGCCGATACATAGAGCAGTACACTCAGATGCGACATTACGTAAGGTCATATCAGCACCAGACATGCTGACCTCTACGACCTCAGGTATACCTAAAAACTTAGCATCATCTTTATCAAAGGATAAGGAGAGTTTTGTTGAATCAGGAAGAGCAATTAAAAGATTGCTGTCAATTTGCAAATCTAAAGAGTTACCAGAGACTTCTGCGTACTCTTCAGAGTCTAGCTCATCAGTTTTGACATGAACTTTAATTACAGCATCAGAGGCTAACTTATTAGGCAGTAAAAGGGTAAAGCGGTACTCATTAGCCGAATTTTTTGTACACAATACGGCCTGTAATTGCGAGTCTCCAGGAGTATTCACAAAGGCTGATACCTCGGTCTCTCCTGTAGGGTAAGTCAGATCGCCTGCTTCCCACATTGCTTTAGCATTAACATTAGTCCATAAGAAGATAAGACTTAATGTTATAAGTGTTAGTGACCTCATTAGTATTTCTAGTTTTAGTAATTATTATTTTTTGCTGAAAGCATAGTATATTACCAATTACTAAAAAAAAATGTTACTTTGTCACAAAAATTTTTGTATTTTGCTTTGAAATGAGGATGTTTTTGAAAAGAATTTTAGATTATAGGTAAGCAAAAGGGGGCAATTTGTGCCCCCCTTGTTTTGATAGCTAATTATTAACCACCGAAGTTATCGAACAAGATGTTCTCATCTTCAACGCCTAATGAATGTAGCATATCAACAGCTGACTTAGACATCATTGGAGGACCACACATGTAGTACTCAACGTCTTCTGGGTTCTTGTGATCTCTTAAGTATTGCTCGTATAGAACGTTAGCAATGAAACCAGTTAAACCAGTCCAGTTGTCTTCAGGCTGTGGATCAGATAAAGCTAAGTGCCATGAGAAGTTTGGATGCTCTTTAGCTAATTGATCGAACTCATCTGCGTAGAATACTTCAGCAAGTGAACGAGCACCATACCAGAAAGAAATCTTACGCTTAGAATCTAATCTCTTTAACTGATCAAAGATATGTGAACGCATTGGAGCCATACCAGCACCACCACCGATGAATACCATCTCATTATCGGTCTCACGAGCGAAGAACTCACCAAATGGACCTGAAATGGTAACCTTATCACCAGGCTTTAAGCTCCAAATATATGAAGACATAATTCCTGGAGGAGCTGATGGGTTGCTAAATGGAGGGGTAGCAATACGAACATTTAGCATGATTAAGCCCTTTTCACCTGGGTAGTTAGCCATAGAGTAAGCTCTGATGGTTGGAGTATCTACCTTTGAAACTAGCTTATCAAAACCAAAGTGCTTGAATGCGCCCTGGAATCTTGGCTCAATGTCAAAGTCTGCATACTTAACAGTGTGTGCAGGAGCTTCGATCTGAATGTAACCACCAGCGCGGAATGGAACTTCCTCGCCCTCTGGAATACGTAGACGTAACTCTTTAATGAAGGTAGCAACGTTGTGGTTTGAAATAACCTCACATTCCCACTTCTTAACACCGAATACAGATGCAGGTAATTCGATTTCGCAATCGTTCTTTACAGTAACCTGACAAGCTAAACGCCAACCTTCTTTAATCTCTTTCTTTGTGAAGTGAGAGTACTCGATAGGTAATACGTTACCACCGCCTTGAGTTACCTTAACCTTACACTGACCACAAGCACCACGACCACCACAAGCTGATGATACGAAGATGCCCTTTTCTGATAAGTCATTTAATAACTTACCGCCAGCTGGGCAGGTTAAAGCCTTCTCAGGGTCACCGTTAACACCAATCTTGATGTCACCAGATTGCACTAAGAATTTTCTGGCTACAAGGATCAATGCTACCAAGATAACTACGATAGCAACGAACATGATTACGCCAGATACAATAGTAAACATGTATCCCCCTTATAACTGAATACCAGAGAAGGACATGAAAGCAACAGCCATCAAGCCTGCAGTGATAAAGGTTAAAGGTAAACCACGTAGACCAGCAGGTGCACTTGCATACTTTAACTTCTCGTTAATAGCAGCTAAGATCACGATTGCTAATGCCCATGAGGAACCAGAGCCTAATGCATAAACAACAGACTCACCAAAGTTGTATTCACGTTGTACCATGAATGACACGCCTGCGAAGATAACGCAGTTTACGGTGATCAATGGTAGGAAGATACCTAGAGCTGCGTACAATGAAGGTACGTACTTATCTAGGAAGATTTCCAAGATCTGAACTAAGGCTGCAATAACACCAATATAAGTGATGAAGCTTAAGAATGATAAGTCTAAGCCTGGCATCAATGCATCTGGTTTTAAGATGTAAGTATTGATTAAGTTATTTACAGGAACAGCTAAGACCTGAACCATGATAACAGCTGCGCCTAAGCCTGCTGAGGTAGATACTTTCTTAGACACTGCTAAGAAGGTACACATACCTAAGAAGAAGGCTAAAGCCATGTTCTCAACGAAAACACTCTTAATAAAGAGGGATAGATAATGCTCTAACATTATTAGTAATCCTCCCTATGAGTATCGTAAACTAGAGGCTCTTGTAGATCCTTACGAACTGACTTAACAGCCCAGATTAAAAGACCTAATAAGAAGAATGAGCATGGTGGCATTACTAATAAGCCGCATGGTACATACCAACCGCCGTTGTTTACAGACTGTAACAAGGTTAAACCAAACCAAGTGCCAGAACCGAAAATCTCACGGATAGATGCAACAACGCATAGAACTAGTAAGTAACCAATACCATTTCCTAAACCATCTAATAGTGCAGGAAGTGGCTTTGACTTAAGAGCGAAGCCCTCAGTTCTACCCATTACGATACAGTTAGTGATAATCAAACCAACGTAAACTGATAACTGCTTTGATAGATCGTAAGCAAATGCCTTTAAGATCTGATCAACTAGAATAACTAGTGATGCGATAACAGTCATCTGAGCAATAATACGTACAGAGTTAGGGATGAAGTTACGAACTGTTGAGATAGCTAAGTTAGCTAGAGCACAAACGAAGGTAACTGATAGACCCATAACAAATGCAGTCTTCATGCTAGATGTAACAGCTAAGGAAGAGCAGATACCTAATACCTGAATCATTACAGGGTTATTTGCAATGATTGGGGTTAGGAAAGTTTCCTTTAAACTAGGACCCTTACTCATTTATAATCTCCCCTTTTGCAAGTTTCTCTAAGAAAGGTCTGTAAGCATTGCCAAACCAGTATTTAGCAGTATTGTCAACGCCAACTGAAGTTAGAGTTGCACCTGATAGAGCATCGATCTCGAAGTTCTGATCTTGTGCATTCTTCTTAATGGTGAACTTGTAAGCACCATTCTCATCAGTTAGTTTCTTGTCAACCCATAACTGCTGCCAACGTGGGTTATCAATCTCACCACCTAAGCCTGGGGTCTCACCGTGTGAGTAGAAGGTAACAGCCTTGATGGTATTGCCATCTTTAGGATCAAGAGCTACATAACCGAAAACAGTTGACCATAGGGCCTGACCATAGAATGGAAGGATCACACGTTGAACTTGACCTTGCTCATCTTTAGCAAAGTAAACAGGCATGTATTTTGCGTGAGATAAAATCTTAGCAACGTCTTGATCTTTTGCAATTGCAACAGATGACTCTGGCTTCTTAGCAAGAGATGCGAAGTTGTAGCCTTCGATTTGATCAGCAGGAACAGCTGAGTCTGCTAAAGCGCCAGTCTCAACATCAATTAAGTGTGACTCAATGTGAGCAGAGAAAGTCTTAGCTACAGAGCCTTCAACTTCAAAGCCTGATACCTTTAGGATGTTAACCTGACGGTCATTTGCAACAGCTGCTGTCTTGAATGGATCAAGTAGCACTACTGCAGATGAAACGATCACAGAGCATACTAAGCAGAAGGTAACAATAACTACAAAGGTACCTAATACGGAGTCTTTATTTAGCTTAGACACGGGCTAATCTCCTCTTAATATTGCGCTGAGTTGCTAGGTAGTCAAATAGAGGTGCCCAGCAGTTAGCGAATAGAATAGCAAGCATCATGCCTTCTGGGTATGCAGGGTTTACGGTACGGATCAAGATCACCATGATGCCGATTAGGACACCAAATGCCCACTTACCTTTGTTAGTAAATGAACTTGATACAGGATCGGTTGCCATAAATACGGTACCGAAAGCAAAACCACCTAGAACTGCGTGCCATGCAAATGGCATTGAGAACATAGCGTTAGTTGCTGAACCGATAGAGTTGAATAGTAATGAGGTTAGGAAAGCACCAATTAAGATACCAACCATGATACGTAGTGAAGCTACGCCGGTTGCTAAGATAATTAAAGCACCAACTAAAATCATTAGGGTTGAACCCTCACCGATAGAGCCTGGGATGTTACCTAAGAAAGCATCCATCCAGTTGATTGCATTACCAGCTGAATCCTTTAGAGCATCTGCACCACCTGCTGCCCATTGAGCAAGAGGAGTTGCACCTGAGAAACCATCTACTGGAACCCAGCAGTTAGTACCTGAAATTGATGCAGGATAAGCGAAGAATAGGAATGCACGGCCACATAGTGCTGGGTTTACGAAGTTTCTACCAGTACCACCAAATACTTCTTTACCGATGATAACACCAAAAGAAATACCTAAAGCAGCCTGCCATAGTGGCATGGTTGGAGGTACAACTAATGCGAACACGATAGAAGTTACGAAGAAACCTTCGTTAATCTCGTGGTGACGAATTAAGCAGAATAAAACTTCCCAGAAACCACCTACTGCGAATACTACGATGTAAATTGGTAAGAAGTAAACTGCACCAATAATCATCTTTGAGTAAACGCCAGCATCAGAGCCTAAGCTTGCACCTAGAAGCTGAGCGATAGCATAGTGCCAATCACCGCTAAATAGGCTGTAGCAAGTAGAAGCAATTTCTTGAGCATTTGGCAATGTTGCAATCGCACCTACGGTCTGATTACCAACATTGTATAAGCCCCAGAACATTGCAGGGAATACAGCAAACCACACAATGATCATGATACGCTTTAAGTCAGCAAAATCACGAACGTGAGTCTTACCTGTAGTTACACGGCCTGAGCTGTATAAGAAAGTGAAAGTACCCTCAAATAAAGGATAGAACCATGATAGTAGGCCACCCTTTGTAAAGAGTAATGAGTATTTCTTTAACAAATCTAATAACACAGATTAACCCTCCACTTCGATCTTAGTTAAACTTCTACGAAGTAGTGGACCAAAGTCGTTCTTGCCAGGGCAAACATAAGTTGCAAGAGCAATATCTTCTTCAGCGAACTCTAAGATACCAAGTAGCTTTGCCTGATCAGTGTCATTGATATCAATAGCACGAACAAGCATAGTTGGTTCAACCTCATATGGTGCTAGAACTTTTTCATAGCAAGCAATAGGAAGGATTGAACGAGGACCACCGTTTAAAGCGGTATTGAAGGTATATTTGCTTGGCTTGATGAAGTTTGCTAAGAATGCACGAGTAGCTGAGTGGCGGTGTACACCTAAGCCCATCCAGTTTTGTAAGAAGAACTCGTTAGTCTTGCCTTCTTCAAGTAGAGCAATACCTAAGTGGTAACGACCTAAGTAAGCCCAAGGACCTACAGCAGTGTTGCCCCATAGAACGGTACCTGCAATTACGCGAACGCCATTTGCAGTCTTCTCAATCTCACCTGCGGTAAGTTCTGCAGTTGATGCACCAAGAATAGTCTTTACTAAACGTGGGTTCTTAGCCTGAGGGCCTGCAAGAGAGATCACGCGAGTATTGTATAACTCACCTTCAACGAATAAGTGACCAATAGCGATAACGTCTTGATAGCCGATATGCCATACAGTCTTAGTCTCTGAAACAGGATCTAAGTGGTGAATGTGAACACCAGCTAAACCTGCAGGATGACAACCAGTGAAAGTTTCCTCTACAACGTTGTTAGCGTCTGCTTTTGGTAACTCATAGTTGCCTTTGCAAACGTAAACTTTGAAATCGCCAATGCGGCTTAATACCTTAAGGCCGTTTGCAAAAGCTGTAGCTTCAGCATCGATAATTACCTTAGGATCAGCAGCTAAAGGATTGGTATCCATGGCTGTTACAAAGATTGAATGAGGTAGTGTACCTACAGCAGGTACTTTATCAAATGGACGGGTACGGAACGCAGTCCACATACCTGACTCTACTAACTCTTCAACAACTTCTTTTGAGGAAAGGCCTAACAACTTATCAGCAGGAGTTTTCTTAAACTCAACGCTCTCACCGTTAGGATCTACTTCAATTACTAAAGACTGGAATGCACGACGCTCGCCACGATTGATAGCTACAACAGTACCAGCTGCTGGTGCTGTAAAACGTGATCCAGGATTTTTCTTATCTTCAAAGAGAACCTGACCTTTCTTGACTTTGTTGCCAGCTTCAACAGACATTGATGGACGAAGACCTACGTAATCTGAACCAATTAAGGCTACATGCTTTACTGCAGGACCATCGCTCACCGTCTGAACAGGCTTGCCGTCAATAGGCAGATCCAATCCTTTTTTGATGTTAATCATAGACGGTTCCAATTTCAAAATTAAGGGGATGCTCCCCTATTACCTTACTTTGTCTAGACATAGCTGTTTGACTTTTTACGTGCGTAAAAAATCAAAAAACTACAAAGACAAGTTTTCACGTGAAATTTTATCATTAAAGGGGCATTTTTACCATTTAATTAAACTGAAATTTCACATCATTTCTATAATGTTAGATTTGTATCTAGCATTGTGCGTAAAAGGCTTGCACTACTTTTGAAAATATGATGTGAATTTTTTTCAAAATTTGAAAAATTTAAGAAAATGAGAATTTCACGAATGTAAATTGCAAAGGTTTGCACTCGTTAATTTGCTGTTAATTTGTGAAAATTTAGTGTCAAAATGAGACTGAATTGCAAGGACAAAATTGCTATTTTTTAAGACTAGTTATTTTGTAATTGAGGATCTTCTCCATGGAATGGAGCTACTTTTAAGAGTAGCAACATGCCAGGTACTGCCAAAATAGTGCAGACAATAAAGAAATTCTCCCAGCCCATAAACTCTACAATGTAACCTGTGGTTGCATTACAAAAAGTACGTGGTACAGCACTTAATGAGGTTAATAAGGCAAATTGGGTAGCTGCATAGGTCTTATTAGTTTGAGCTGATAAGAAAGCGACAAAACAAGCTGTACCTAGACCAGCGCCTAAGTACTCAGCAATTAAGACTAGGGCTAATTGCCAAATTGGAGGGGCGACATTGGTAGTAGCTCCAGTATGGGCAAGCCATACAAAGCCTAAAATGGTAATTAACTGACCAAAGCCAAAGTACCACAAAGCTTTGTTAATGCCGATTTTAAGCATGATGATACCGCCTAGGATACCACCTACAATCATTGACCAAAGACCTGCGTTTTTAGCAACAAGGCCGATGGTTATCAAATCATACTTTAAATCAATGTAAAAAGGGGTAGCTAAAGCAGTAGCCATGGAGTCACCTAGTTTGTAGCAAAATACAAAGAAGATGATAAATAAAAGAGATTTAAGGCCACGGCGATTTTTAAATTCTTTAAAAGGCTCGACAATCGCATCTTTTAAGTTTCTTGGCGCATTGATAACCTCCGGCTCTTTTAAAAAGAAGCTTAAAACTAAAGCTGGTAACATAAAAGCAGCTGTTATCAAGAACACCGTATTCCAAGTTAAAAACTCGGCTAAAATTAAAGATAAACCACCAGGAATTAAAGATGAACCACGGCTTGCAGTGATAAACAATGATGTTCCTAAGCCTAGTTCATTGTCAGTTAAAATCTCACGTCTGTATGCGTCGATAGCAATATCTTGAGTGGCTGAGGCAAAGGATAAAATTACCGATACAACCGCAATTACACCTAAGTTTTCTTGAGGGGCAAATTGTCCTAAAAGGAAAATGGAGATAAAAACTAAAACCTGTGAGATGATCATCCAACCACGGCGACGACCAAGGTTAAAAGGATTATATCTATCAACTAAGGGTGACCATACAAATTTCCAGGTGTAGGGGATCATGATTAAAGAGAATAATCCGATCTCTTTGAGGTTTACTCCCTCTTTACGTAAAAATGCTCCTAGTAAGGTTAAAACCACAAACAAAGGCATACCTGAGGCAAAACCTGTGCATAAACAGATAGCCATCTTTTTTGAAAAGATTTCTTTAAGTAATGTCTTTTTGGATGTGGAATTTGACAATTTAAAGCCTTAGATGTGTGTTTTAGATTGATAGTTTTTGATTGAAACTGTAGATGCTTTAGAAAAAAACGTCCCGGCACTTCTGCTAACAACCTTAAGTATTGAAAGCGTGCCGGGTTCTATTACTTACTATTATACACAATGGCAGTAATATTCATCAAAAGAGTTAATCTCTAAAATTCTCGTACTGTAGAGGTTGCTCAATCTTAGAGCCACGAACTAAAGCAATAGTTGCCTGTAAGTCATCGCGCTTTTTACCAGTTACACGTACAATATCGTCGTTAATCTTAGCGTCGACTTTGAGCTTAGCATCTTTAATTAACTTAATGATCTTCTTAGCAAGCTCTTTATCAATGCCTTCTTTGAAAGCTACGATTTGTAGAGATTTCTTGCCAGAGCGGGTGATCTCTTTAAATTCAGCAGCAGTTGCTTCAATGTTGCGCTTAATTAACTTTTGACGGAAGATATCATCCATCTGCTGAATTTGGAATTCTTCATCAGCCTCAAGCTTTACTTCGTTTTTAGCCTTATCAAAGTTAAAGCTAGCTTCTACGCCACGAAAATCATAGCGAGTTTGAAGCTCACGGTTAGCATTATCAACAGCGTTTTGTACTTCGTCTTTTTTAAGTTTTGAAACGATATCAAATGATGGCATAACTATTCCTTATTCTGTAATATGTTTTTGTAATGTAATTTTTGTAATATACAAAGTGTAGAGACTAGCCTAAAATCTTTTTAATTAAAGGCTCAACAGTATCTACAGTTAATCCTTCGTCATGTAAAAGCTCAGCGCGAGTGCCTTCCATTACAAAGTGATCACCAATACCTAAGCACTTAGTTTTAACCTGTGGATTAGCATTTAAGGCACATAAGGCAAGCTCTTGACCAATACCACCACTGACGACGCCCTCTTCAATGCTGATAATGTAGTCATGAGTCTTAGCAAGATTTGAAACTAATTCAGTATCAAGTGGCTTTACAAAGCGCATGTCAGCTAAAGTTAAACCGTACTTTTCACAAAGAGGTTTAAAGGTATTAACCATGGCACCGAAGGCACAGATTGCTATCTTTTTGCCTTGAAGCACTACATTGCCCTTACCAATCTCAATAGTACTATCTAAACTTGGGATCTCTTTTAACTTCTCATCACTGCGTCTTTCATAGCGAACTACACAAGGACGATTGGCTAAATAGCCAGTTGTTAGCATTAGATACTGCTCTTTAAGTGATGACGGGGTCATGATCACCAAGTTTGGAATGCAGCGCATAAAGGCAAGATCAAAAATACCTTGATGGGTTGGACCATCAGGTCCTACGATACCGCCACGATCAACTGCCACTAAAATTGGTAAGTTTTGTACGGCCATATCATGGATTAAACCATCATAGGCACGTTGTAAGAAGGTTGAGTAGATAGCAACTACTGGGTGCATGCCACCTGCTGCTAGACCTGATGCGAAGACAAAAGCATGTTGCTCAGCAATGCCTACATCAAAGAATCTGTCTTGATACTCTTTAGCAAAGTTAGACATACCAGAGCCTACTGGCATAGCAGGAGTAATACCTACTAATTTGTCATCAACTTTAGCTCTGTCACAGAGCCAATTGCCAAACTCATCAGAATATGAAATTTTGCCATTATCGATACTATCTGCAATACCGACGTCTGGATCAAAGCAAGGTACGCCATGATATTTAGTTGGGTTTTGCTCAGCTTTTTCATAGCCTTTACCTTTCTTGGTAACTACATGAACAAACTGCAAACCGCCAATCTTTTTAACGTTTTGAAGAATCGCTACTAAATTTTCAACATTATTACCATCAACAGGGCCAATATAGTTAAAGCCAAGCTCTTCAAATAAAGTACCAGGCATGATCATGCCTTTTACGTGCTCTTGAGCTTTTTCAGCAATTTCCTTGATGGTAGGTAAACTCTTTAAGGCTTTTTTACCACCTTCAATGAGTTTTACATAATATGGGTTAGCAAGAATTGAGGCTAGATATTGAGCAACTGAGCCTACATTGTTAGAAATACTCATTTCGTTATCATTTAAAATAACGATTAAATCAGTATCTTTAGTAGAGCCAGCGTTATTCATTGCCTCATAGGCAGCACCGCCTGATAAGGCGCCATCACCAATGACTGCTACAACTTTATTTGGTAGATCTTGTGCTTTATTCGCAACAGCTAGACCTAAAGCAGAGCCAATTGAGGTTGAAGCATGCCCTGTTGATAACACATCATACTCACTTTCCCCACGCCAAATAAAAGCATGCAGACCATTTTTCTGTCTAATGGTTCTAAGCTCATCTTTGTGCCCGGTTAAGATCTTATGAGGGTAAGATTGATGGCCTACATCCCAAATAATTTTATCTTTTGGGGTGTCAAAGACATAGTGAAGTGCAGTAGTGAGCTCTACTACAGCAAGACCTGATGCAAAGTGTCCTGCAGTTTTACTTACAGAATCAATTAAAAATGAGCGCACTTCAGCGCATACGTCTTTAAGCTCACTTACAGGAAGTGATCTTAAATCTTTTGCGCTTTTAATCTTATCTAAAAGTGGTGTTGCAATATCTGACACTTAATGATCTCTTTGAACAGTAAATAAAGCAAACTGCTCTAATAAGGTGGTATCAATATCTAAAGTTTTTAAGCAAGAAATTGCCTTTTGAGCACACTCTTGTGCGTACTCTTGAGCTTTTTCAATACCCATGAGGCTTGGATAAGTGCTCTTATCAAGGCTGATGTCCGCGCCTTGTGTCTTACCCATAACCTTAGTATCGCCAATTACATCTAAAACATCATCCCAAACTTGGAAGGCTAGTCCCGTCCAGGTTGCATACTCATCTAGAGTTTTAACTTGCGCTTCAGTTACATGATCAGCACTATATGCGCCCATTAAAACCGCAGCGCGAATTAAAGCACCAGTTTTCTTAGAGTGTAGTAAACGTAACTTCTCAAGCTCTAAGTGTTTACCCTCAGAGTCAAGATCAATTGCCTGTCCGCCGCACATACCAGAGTAGCCAGCTTTTGTTGCTAGGATATGGGTTAGTTTAGCAATACTTTGATTTGATAAATTTGACTTTGGATCAGAAACGAGCTCAAAGCCCATAGTTTGTAGAGCATCACCTGCTAGTAACGCTACAGTCTGACCAAATTTAACATGCACAGTCTCTCTGCCACGACGTAATTTGTCATTGTCCATCTCTGGCATGTCATCATGAATAAGTGAGTAAGCATGGATACACTCAATGGCAGATGCGGCAAAGTCAAGTTTTTTAATGTCTTGACCTAAAGCTAAACCTGTAGCGTAAACTAAAAGAGGACGAGCTCTTTTACCACCTAGTAAAAGACCATAACTCATAGCATCTTTTAAATTAGGTGCTGCATCATCGAAGCTTTGAAGGTAGTCTTTCATAAACTCGTTGACACGAGTTGCTACCATTTGAGCAAACTCTTTTAATTCCATACTTACATCCAATATAAAATCATCTAACGTGATTTATAGCACTATTTCTAAACAATTATTATCTAGACAATTATTCTAAACTAAAAAAGGCTTTTCTTCATTTTGACATCTTGAAGAAAAACCTTAATTATTACTTAGATCTCTTGATTATCAGATAGTGCTTCTTGAGCGTTCTTTTTAGCAGTCTCTACTTTTTGAGTGAGATTGTCTAAGGATTTCTTGCAGTCAACAGCAAGTTCCATACCTTGGCTGTAAACAGAAATCGCCTCATCAATAGATAGATTGCCGTTTTCAAGCTTTTTAGTTAGCTCTTCTAAAGTATTTAATCTCTCCTCAAGTGAGGTCATTTGTTTTTCAGCCATGGTCAATCCTTAATTAAGAACGTAATACAGCGCCAAACTTAGCATTAGCCTCTGAGACAATCTTTGAAGCTAACTCATCGATTTGTGCATCATCTAAGGTCTTTTCAACGTCTTGAGCGATCACGCCTAAGGCAACTGATCTCTTATCGCCTAATGACTCATCTTCAAAGACGTCAAATACCTTAACCTCAGTTACAATCTTGCCACCAATCTCCTTTACAAGATTAGTTAAAGCAGTAACTGATACAGACTTATCTAAAACGAATGCAAAGTCACGACGTACTGATGGGAACTTAGAAATTGGGTGGTATACAGGTACGATACGCTTTTCAACAGCGCTACGTAAGATCTCAAATACACCAACTTTTTGCTTAAAGCCAAGAGCCTTAGCAGTTAGTGGATGTAGCATACCAACATAACCTACCTTGACGCCATCTTTATAGATATCAGCGCTTTGGCCTGGGTGTAAGAACTTCTCATTTGAACGTACAAACTCGTAAGCACCTTGATTTGCAGTTACCTTAAATAAAGCTTCTAAATCGCCTTTTAAGTCAAAGAAATCAACAGGACGGCTCTTTTGAGTCCATGACTCATCGTCAATGTCACCTACAGAGATAGCTGCCACCATAGCCTCTTGACGAACGCCATTTTCAGCTTTCTCATCGATGATGTAACGTAAGCCTTGCTCGAATAGACGAACCTTACGCTGCTGACGGTTAGCATTGTACTTAGCTACAATTGAAAGACCTGCTAAAAGTGAGGTTCTCATAGCAGATAGCTCAGGTGAAATTGGAGTAGTTAACATTAAAGGCTTAATGTCGCTAAACTCAGATAATACCTTAGGATCGGTAAATGAGTAAGTAATAGCCTCGTTGTAACCTACATCAACTAAAGCTTTCTTAATTTGACGGTCTAATACAACTTCTTCTTTCTCGTGAACCATGTATAGGTCGCTTACAGGAGTTGCATTAGGAATGTTGTTGTAACCATAGATACGGCCAACTTCTTCGATTAAATCTTCTTCGATGGCAATATCAAAGCGGAAGCTTGGTGATACACAGGTAAAGCCACCGTCAATCTTCTCAGGGCTTAGCTCAAGATTTTGTAAAATCTCAAATACCTTGTCCTCAGGGATCTTCTCGCCTAATACTTTTTCAAGCTTAGATAGACGTAAGGTGATCTTCTCGTGTTTTGGAAGGTTCTCCTCAGATACTACCTCATTGATAGGACCTGCCTGACCACCACCGATTTCTAGTAATAGAGCAGTTGCACGCTCCATTGCACGGCGTTGATTTTCTGAATCTACACCACGCTCATAGCGGTGAGATGCATCAGTGTCTAAACCATACTGACGAGCACGGCCTTTGATAGCATCGGCTGAGAAATATGCTGACTCTAGTAATACATCAGTAGTATTCTCATCAATACCTGAGTTTAAACCACCAAAGATACCAGCCATAGCTACAGGCCCGGTGCTATCGGTAATTACTAAGGTGTTGTCTTTTAGCTTTAACTCATCACCTGATAAAACAGTTAAAGGCTCGTCTTGATGTGCCTTACGCACTACAATCTTATCGTGGATCTTATTTAAATCAAAAGAGTGTAATGGCTGGCTGTACTCAAGCATTACGTAGTTAGTAACATCTACAATTGGAGATACAGAACGGATACCGCAACGACGTAATTTCTCAGTCATCCAAACTGGTGACTTTGCCTTTTGGTTAACGCCACGTACAACACGTGCTAAATAACGAGGGCAAGCAGCTTTATCTTCAACTTCCACAGCGAAGGTATCGTTGATAGTAGGTTCAACAGCTTTAACCTCAGGGTATTGTAATTTCTTACCCATTAAAACAGCAGCTTCACGAGCAACGCCCATGATACCTAAGCAGTCAGCACGATTTGAAGTTAAATCAATATCAATAATAGTATCGTTTAACTTAAAGTACTCACGTACGTCCATTCCAAGAGGTGCGTCTTCTGGTAACTCGATGATACCGTCAGACTCTTCTGCCATACCTAACTCTTTGTAAGAGCAAAGCATACCATTTGACTCAACACCACGTAGCTTACATGCCTTAATGGTTATACCATTTACATGAGCACCGATAATTGAGCAGCAAACCTTTAAACCTTCACGGCAGTTAGGAGCACCACATACGATTTGGAAGACTTGACCATTACCAACATCCACATGAGTTACGTGCATGTGGTCTGAATCTGGGTGAGGTACACAGTCTAAAACTTTACCTACCACAACCTTATCAAAGTTATCAGCAACAGGTGATGTTGAATCAACCTCTAAGCCTGCCATGGTGATCATGTCAGATAACTGTTCTGCGTTTAAGTCGTTAGGAACTAACTCATCAATCCATTGTTTATTAACTAGCATTTTTTCTATCCAACTTTAATCTTAGGCAAACTGTTTTAAGAAACGTAAATCATTCTCAAAGAATGCACGTAAGTCATTTACACCATAACGTAACATGGTTAGACGCTCAACGCCCATACCAAATGCGTAACCTACGTACTTGTCAGTATCAATACCAACATTACGTAATACATTAGGGTGAACCATACCGCAGCCTAAAACCTCAAGCCACTTACCGCCTTTACGGCGTAAGTCAACTTCAGCTGATGGCTCTGTGAATGGGAAGAAAGAAGGACGGAAACGAACTTCAAGCTCTTCTTCAAAGAACTTTAATAAAAACTCGTTTAAAACACCTTTAAGCTCAGCAAAAGAGGTGTGCTCTTCAACTAATAGGCCTTCAACCTGGTGGAACATTGGGGTGTGAGTCATATCATAGTCATTACGGTATACGCGGCCTGGAGCGATGATACGGATAGGAGGCTTTTGAGTCTCCATAGTACGTACCTGCACTGAAGAGGTCTGTGAACGTAGTAATAGACCGTTTTCAACAGAGAAAGTATCTTGTGAAGAACGAGCTGGGTGATTTGGTGGAAGATTTAAAGCATCAAAGTTGTGGTAATCATCTTCAATCTCAGGACCACCTACTACGCTAAAGCCCATTGATCCGAAGATCTCTTTAATTCTTTCGATGGTACGGCTAATTGGGTGCTCGTTACCTAACTCTCGTCCTCGGCCAGGTAGTGAGATATCAATAGTCTCTTTTGATAGTTTCTCTTCTAAGGCAGCTTTTTCAATTTGAGCACGCTTTGCTTCAATAGCCTCAACAACAGCTTGTTTAGCCTCGTTAATTACAGCACCACGTTGTGGACGCTCTTCTTTAGAGAGCTTGCCAAGCTCCATCATAAAGGCTGCAAATTCGCCTTTCTTACCTAAAAAGTTCACACGAACAGCATCTAACTCTTGAAGATCTTTTGCTTTATTTGCTGCGGCAACGCCATTTAATTTGGCTTCTTCTAATTTATCCATCGATATATACCAGTATCTTTAGGGATCAAAGTCCAAGTTTAAAATTTAATTTTCAGATAACCGTACATTATCGCATTTTTAAAGGCTAATAGGAAATTTTAAAGCTAGATCACAAGAATTTTTATTTAAAAAGACAGGGTGAACTTAGTATGGAGCTGTTTGCAGATGTTTGAAATTGCTTAGAGTGATGAGGTTAAATAAAGAAACCTCAGATAACTTTCATTACCTGAGGCTTAGAGATATACCCCAATCCCTTAGCAGGAGGAATTGGGATTGGAGTAATTTTGATTACTAGCCTAAAAGACTTAATGCAATCTGAGGACGTGCATTTGCTTGTGTTAGCATTGAGCTTGCTGCCTGCTGAATAATGTTTTGTTGTGACAAGTTAGCA
>ONCS01000018.1 GCA_900316375.1 uncultured Succinatimonas sp.
GTAACTTACAAATATTTACTCCCTTAAAAAAGCCATCCCTAGATCCTACAATAATGCCATGCTTGAGCAAGGCTCAGGCTGGGACTTTAAGAGAGCAAGTAAGTTGAGATCTAACCAGATGCCGGCATAGATGGTTGGATTGAGATTTAGGTGTTTTTGAAAAGAGAAATAGGCTTAAAACCGCATAAGCATGCGATGTGGTGATTGATTTAGGAGATTGAATTAAAGCTAGCTGCTTTGAGGAAATAAGCTCTGGTAAGGTACAAACCAGAGCCAGAATTGCTATTCAGGACGGAACTGCTCTAGGTACTTGCGGTAATCGTAAGGGGTTAGACCAGTTACATCCACATTATCATAGCAAGTGGTATTCTTTGGATGGTAAATAGGAAGGAGCTTACCTTCACTATCTTTTTGCTTAGATGGTAAACGTAAGAATGTTGGATCGCCGTGACCTTCTTTATATCTTTTAATCAAGCGATACTTGATGTTGGCAACTAACCAAATAATGTACTGGTGAACTGGTACTCTATTGAGGTTACATGTGTTAATTATGGTTTGGTAGTTAGCGAAAGCATGGCTTCCATCAACACTATCAATAAACATAAAGCTCTTTCTAGCGCAGATTCCTAGTTTTAGAGCACGTTCACATACAGATTGGCATAGCTCAATCTCAGGGCTTTGGATAAAGCGCTTTAAATCCTCTTCATAGCGAAGTAGGTAGATTAAAGCAGGAGCCTCAGTACTTAATTGATTTGGCTTATAGGTCTTAGAGCCATCAGCGTGGCAGGTAACATCAATTACTCGTGGGTACTTGGTGATATACAATCTAATTAGGTCAAAGATGGTATCAACAACAGTTTTTGACTTTTCCTGTCTTACCTTAAGTAATTCAGCTTTAAACTCCTCAGAGTCTAAAGCATTTCTATATTTAGCAACTACTGAGCTATCAATATAGAATAAGCTATTGATGAAGTAATAGATGGTCAGTAAGTCTACATCTTTCTCAGTGAGCTTACGTAGCTTTTTATCTTTTGGATTTTTGGTCTTTTCAATGTAATCTTTAAGGTTCTTGGCAAAAGAGGTAAAGTTGCCATTAGGTACTAGATAAGTGTTATATACCTTAAGTAGACCACGTGCCTTTAACTCATAATGCACTGGTCTTCTAGCATGAGTATGGCAACGGCAGTTATCAACATCTAGACCAAATAGCTCACGGATTGCTTTAGTTGCTGCGGAATAACCTGAATATCCGTCAGTAAGTAAGAACTTAAGGTCGGGGCTAGCATTCTTGAGAATATCTACTACATTTTCATGTCCACGACCAGAGCTTACAGTAAACCATGCAGCCTGATCTTTAGCTGTCCATGGAGTAGATATATTCCAAATTTGAGATTTGCGACCTTTGCCTTGTGCCATCTTCTTTTTAGCAGTTTCTCTAACAAGTAAGGTGGATTCATCCATAGCTACGCATACGTTATTTTGGATGATGTGCTTTAAAATAACTTTGCACACAGGATGGAGATAAGCTCTAGCAAAAGCATTGGTGGTACCAATTAGATTCTGTGTAGACATCTTCATGCCATGATCTTGGAAGTAGTCTGCAGTGCGATTCTTAGGTACACCTAGTTGAGCAAATTGAATACCTAAGGCTGTAATTAGACCTACAGATAAGCTACTCTTAGAAAAAGCATTGCTAAAAGAGAATAACTCATTATCAAGTAACCATGGATTGATGATCTTCACCCCATTTTTTAAGGTGACCATGATGTTCTCAACATCAAAGGTGGTAATACCAGAGCTTGGGCTGTTTTTAATCTTCTGGTAATTATCCTTACGCTCTTTTTGAACTAGCTTATTTATGTATCTTTGCTGTCCCAATGATGTTTCTGTGTCGTTTCTATCATTAGATTGATTATCTGATAAATGGCTTGTAGATGCGGTTTTCTTTGTATCTAAGTCATTTCTATCCTGTTTCAATGAGTTTTCTTTACTGTGAACAGGCACTAATGGCTTATGTACATTAAAGTCCATTTGAGCTGCAGGATTGATTTGAATGGTTTCACCGCAGCAAGTACAGGTTGCATTGTGAACAGACTTTAGAATAGAGGTAATTTCACCAACAGAGTTAGCGTGTAATACCTTATTGACTCGATCGAGCTTAGCTTCAATTTTAAAGGGTTGAACTTTTTTACAATATGGGCAATAGCACTCGTATTTAGTTTTGGTATCAATTGAAGTGACAGCCACGATTTTGTCATCATGGCTTTGGGTGTAAGTAGTTTTAGCCTTAGGTCTTACTACACCTTCATTGTTATAACGGGCTTTTGCGGTATCTTCTAGAATAGGAGTAAGTACTGCTAAAGCGTCATTACCGTCTTTTAAGTCCTTATTCTTTATATCATCAAGGACACTGGTACTTGGAGCTTTAGAGTTATCTTTCTTAGGTGCAGAGGTGAACTCTCGTGAGCTCTCCTCAATTTCCTTTTTATCTTCGTCTTCTTGAATATCAGAAGCTTCAACTAGCTTTTTAAACTCTTCTTCACCATCCTCATGAGCTTTAATATCGTCTTCTTTATTAGCAATGGATTTTGCGCTGTTAGCTTCAGTTGTACCTAGATTTAAAGCCTTCTCACGGTGCCTAATTTTTTCTTTAACGTTGGAAATAAGAGTTAAGACAAGTTCATATGTGAAATCATATAAACTTTGTATATCATGGATATTATTGAGGTTCTCATCTTTAAGGATGAGTGCCTCTGCATATTTTGGTAGCTCTTTAAGATCGGTTTTGAGATTTTTGATGAGCGTTTTTATATTTTTTTGATTAGCTATGAGCTTTTTATTGTCAGTTAAAGCTATATCAAGCTCATGATCTTTTTGTTTAAGCTCTTCGTCTTTTTGATTAAGCGCAGCTCTTAAGCTTTGGACAGTTTCTACAGTACCTTGAGCAGACTCATTTTCTTTTTGTTTTTGAGCGTCAATGGTTGCCTGCATCTTAGCAATAAGAGCTAAGGCTTCTTCTAAAGTCTTAGGCTGATTAGCATCCTTAATGCTATCAACTTTTGATTTGTCCTTATTGCTCATATACTGCTAAAAATCCTTGTAAACCTAATGGATACAAGGATTGTAAATGATTTTGAAACTGATTAATAGCCCCTATTTTAGGGCTCGTTTCATTAATACAAATTTAAAATGACCTCAAACTCAAGCTGCAACTGCTTCGTCTTCAGAAAAATTATTTTTTAACTCTTCTACATCTTCACCATTAAGTAGGCGCTCTAAAACATCAAGGGTTAATCTCTCAGGGATAAGCTCCTCATCGAACAATACCTTAAAGGTGCCTTTGTTTAACTTGCGAGTTACACAGTCAACGCCCTTATCTTCAGTGTGTAGGATTTTGCAGATGGTGCGAGTCTTATTAAAAGTGATAATGGTAAGCTCCTCTATGCCATCCCATCTAACACCAAAAGCTTGTGAACTTAACTGAGCTAAAAGCCTAGCCAAACCAAAACGCCCGCTTACTGGCGTTTTAACTAAAAATATTCTACCTGTTGATGAAAGAATAGACATGACTTCTCCTTATACTGCAAGTGACTTTAGAACCTTTGCTACAGACTCTTCTATAGGCAAAGCGGTTTGATAACTGATGTTGTTACCATTAAAAGCAATGTTGACTGTGTTTAGGTTAGATGGACATTGAACCTGGAGGTCGTGTTTAACTTCAGGTACAGGTGTAGGATTAGTTACAGATACAGTTACATTATTTGCTTGCACTGCGGCAGTAGGCTCAACACTTGTGGTTAATTGAGTATCATGTGATTTACTTGGAGTGATCTCGATTATATCGTGCTTGATATCTGTACTACCATTGAAATGAGCTTTTGCAGTTGATATACAACGATCATTTATAAATCTGTACATAGAGCCTCTCGAGACTCCAAGTCTTTTCGCTATAAGGTCATATGAGGTATATCCTTTGTCTAATAAATTTTTAACTTCCTGCTCTAAATTATTCAAAGCAATAGCATCTTTATTGTTAAAAAATTCTAAGCCTAAAGCTCCTTTGATTATAGATTTAACAGTGCGCTGATCTACACCGTATTTCTTGCTAATCTGATAACTGCAAAGATTTGTTGACACAAAATCATTAACGATCTTGGAATATAGATCTTCCCGCAA
>ONCS01000229.1 GCA_900316375.1 uncultured Succinatimonas sp.
AAGATTTACCACTTCTCATTGAGAAGGTGGTGTTTACTATCGCCCATAACCTTAATTTAAAAATTGCTTAAGGTCTTGGGTATAAAAAATAAAGTTGCTTTAATTGACATTTTTTCCCACCTAAACTCCCAAGTCATCTCAAAACGTGCTTTAAAATCCCAGAACCTTTTTTTTTACCTTATAATTGATAGGAGAGATTTCTTGAATCAAAAGGTTTCTAAAATGATTTTAAATGCGGGCAACTCTACTTTTAAAAGAGCACTAAAAGCTGATTACGTTGATAAATCAATGTTTATTGCATATGTTAACAGCTTTGTGGATTCAGAAGAGTTTTGTTTGTGTGTTAGCCGCGGAAGACGCTTTGGTAAGTCTCTTACAGCAAAGATGCTTAATGCTTACTATTCTAAAGGAGCTGACAGTAAGTCTATCTTTGACAATCTTGAAATATCTAAAGATCCTAGCTATTTAGAGAACTTAAATAAGTACGATGTCATGTATTTTGATATGCAAGCTTATGGAAAAAAAGATGAAGACGGTAGTTATTTTTTGAATAACCTTAATCAAGCCGTAATAGAAAGTCTAAAAAAAAGCTATCCAAGTGAATTAAAAGATCAAGATTTCTCTTGTATGGAAGATGCAATATCATTTGCTTATGAGGTTTTAGATTCTAAGTTTATAGTCATCATTGATGAGTGGGATTTTGTTTTTAGAAATTATCCTAATAATCAAAAACTTCAAGAAGATTACATTGACTTGTTAAGCTCTTTATTTAAAGAAACTCAAATGAGCGATTGTTTTTCATTGGTATATATGACAGGTATTCTACCTATAAAACGCTACTCAGATCAGTCAAAACTCAATAATTTTTTTGAATTATCTATGCTTTACACTGCAGGCATGGGCAAATACTTTGGTTTTACACCAAGTGAAGTTCAAGCACTTTGTCAAAAACACAATATAGATTTTGAAAAGACTAAGTATTGGTATGATGGGTATAGATTAGATGGGGAGGATATCTATAATCCGCAAGCAATCAAGTATTTGATTAAAAATCATGGAATTTTTCAAGACTTTTGGACAAAGACTGCAAGCATGGATGCCGTTTATGATTGCATTGGGCGTAACTTTGATGGTGTCAAAGAAAGCATAATTGATTTAGTTGCAGGTAACAGTCTTACTAATGTAAATTTTAATAATCCTCACTTAGATCCTAACAACTTTTGTAAAAGAGATGATGTTTTAATCTACATGATCTATCTTTGCTATCTTGCATATGATAAGCAAACTCATAGTGTTTATGTTCCAAATAATGAGGTACGAGAAAATTTAAGAGAATCATTAGATGAGCTTAAGTGGCCATTGTATGAAGAAACTCTAAAGATATCAGATGAGCTCTTACAAGCAACTTTAGATAAAGATTGTGATAAGGTAGCAAGTATCATTGCTTCAATTCACAATAAGTATTCATCATTTATTGACTATGCAACGGAGTCAAGTATAAAGCATGCTACTTTGTTAGGCTACCTATCTGCGCTTAAAACTTACGATGAGCCAAAGTTAGAAGCTAAAGGTGGCTTGGGCTATGCCGATGTTGTATTTACACCAAATCCAGCTAAAGGTATTGGCAAACCAGCTCTAATTATAGAGTTTAAGAAAGACAAATCAGCAGAGGTAGCCTTAAAGCAAATTATCGACAAAGGTTACATTGATGCCGTAAAAGGAACTTCAAAAAAAGCTCTTTTAATTGGTGTTAGCTTTGATAGTAAAACTAAAGAGCACAGCTGCGTAATCAACGAGATTGATCTTTAGATAGATTTTGATAAGGCCTCTTCGGAGGTCTTTTAGTTAGTATCTCATGGAAAATTCTGCACCTACATTATTAACCTCAAACAAGACTCTTTCTCTTAGTCAATTAAGAGAATCTCGATTTTTCGTAGATAAAACTCAAGATCTGTACAATCTTTGCCATCAAAGAAGATTCTTCTTATTAACCCGTCCTAACGGCTTTGGTAAAACAACTGTAATCAAGACTTTAAAAGAACTCTTTTTGCATGGCACAAAAGCTTACGATGGTCAGAAGTCTTTCTTTAAAGGTTTAGCGATAGAAGGACTTTTTAAAGATGATAAGTGCTGTAAAGTTCTTCATTTAGCGATGCCAAACTCTGATATTCGTTCATATGTGATAGATAAGCTTGATGAGTTTTCAAAAAGCAATCATCTTGAAATTAGAAAAACTCAATCACTTGCAGATAAGTTCTCTTACACACTAGAGCAAGTTGCAGATTCATCCTTGGTGCTTTTAGTTGATGATTATGACCAGGCTTTTTTAAATAATCTTGAAGCACAAGAGCAATATCAAGAAACTTTAAAGGTTTTAAACAACCTTTTAAAAATAGTTAAAGTATATTCTCAAAAGTTTAGATTTGTTTTGTTCACAGGAATTACGAGCTTTAAAGATGAAGCTCTTCTAACTTATGGCTCGGTAATTAAAGATATAAGTTATGATAAGAAATACTCTAGCTTATTAGGCTTTACTCAAGATGATTTTGAAAAACTTGAGCTTAAAGATTTAAATACTAAAGATCTTGATAGTTACAGCTTTGATAAAGATGGAGCTACATTCTCATTCAGTCCAAGCGAGCTTTTACATAAAGCAAAAGGCAAAGCTTTTGATGGTAAGCTATCAACTCTTCCAGCTTTTTACCTTAAAAAGATGAAAAATTGTAAATCTCAACTTTTAGATGATGTAATCATGGTACCTATTGAGAAGTTCAACACCAATACATCTCTTTTGAATATCGACATCAGAAAAGTCTTGTTTGACTTTGGCATACTTACTTTTTCACGTGCTGCTGATGATGACTATTATTATCTAAAATACGTAAGTTTAGACAAAAAGCAGCAAGTAATTGAGTTTTTAAACACAAATTAAAGGACACACATGAGCAAAGTCTTTGCAATTAGCTACTCAAATTTTGGCTATCTACTAACTGACTTAATCTACCAAATAGAAATTAAAAAACTTGAAGACTATGACTATGGTCTGTATGAAGATATTTTGACCGCTGACGAGATAGTTATCAAGCGTCGTTTCTTAGCTAATCTTCCATCAGTATTTGGTGATGAGAATACTCAAGAAGTACAAGCAGAACCGGAACTGCCTCCTGATGTTACCCGTTTTCTTATGACCTATAAAGGCACAGAGGTTGTCGTCATTGGCTCTCATGATTTTGAACTTTTATTCAAAGATAAAGCTACCGATGACAAAGGCTTTATTGAAACAGATAGCAGTGTTGTCGAAGGTAAATCTCAAGATCTTGAAAACTTAGCAGAGGATGTGGTGTTGTTAGCCTCCAATGGTATTGACTTAAACACCGTTTCTCTTTAGCAAATTTCTCATTTTATGGCGAAATAGCGTTTTAGCACTTATAATACAAATAGTTACACAAAATAAGTGAGATAAGCTATGCAGTCACTTCCATTTGAGATATTTACCTCCGATGAAGTTAAAGTCATCGAGTCAGATTTTGCTAAAGATAATAATGGTCATTGCTATGATTTAATGCTCAAAGCAGGTCATGCAGTCTTTGATGCCATCTTTAACTATGTAGAGCGCCCCAAAGAAGTGTGGGTGTTCTGTGGTAAGGGGAACAACGGCGGTGACGGCTATGTGGTAGCTAATCTCTTATTAGAAAGTCAAATTCCATATCGTGTTTTTGCCATCGGTGTTCCTCATGAGGGCAGTGAAGCCTCCATTGCTTATGAGTACTTTATCAAGCAAGGTGGTGTCATTGAATATGAACTTCCAAACTTTGGCAATATCGATGATGGTATTATCGATTTCCCAAAGCCTGATGTAATTGTCGACGCTCTTCTTGGCACCGGCATTGAATCAGCGCCTCAAGGCAACATGTCCAAGTGGGTTGCCTTTATCAATCAATTAGATACCTTCACAATTAGTGTTGATATCCCAACAGGTGTTGTCGCAGACACTGGTTTTGTTCCTGGTGTGTGCGTTTGTGCTGATGTAACCGTATGTATGCTGGCGTTAAAACCTGGACTATTCACCTCAGATGCAGTTGACTTGGTTGGTGACATTGTCTTTGCCCCTTTAGATATTGATGCGCGTGCCTACTACAATTTATTTGAAGATGGCATGTATCGCTATCCTTTGCCAATCGTGCGTATCTCTTATGACGATGTCTTAAATCAGCTTCCCGTACGTGCTTTAAATGCTAACAAAGGCGATAACGGTAAAGTTCTTGTTATCGCAGGAGATGTGGGCATGGGAGGTGCTGCTATCATCTGTGGTCGCGGTGCTTTACGTACAGGATCTGGTCTTGTAAAAGTGGCAACTGCCCGCGAGAATTTCGCTCCACTTTTGTCAAATCAAGCCGAGCTTATGACTGTAGATTTAGATGATCTAAATGCAGTACGCAAGGCTATCGCTTGGGCGGATGTGGTTGCTGTAGGTCCTGGCCTAGGAGTTACTGAAAAGAGCGCTGCGATTTTATCAATACTTGATGATAATGAAGATAAAGTATTTGTCTACGATGCCGATGCTTTAAATCTTTTAGCTCACTATGAGCAAAATTACTATAAAGAAAATCGTGTGATAACTCCTCATCCTGGTGAGGCTGCAAGGTTATTAGGCTGCACTGTTGATGAAGTAAACTCTGACAGACTATTAGCATGCTATAAATTATGGCAAAAATACGGTGGCGTAGTCTTATTAAAAGGTGCTGGTACTATTATTTGTAATGGCCAAAGACTTACCATCATCAACGATGGCTCTCCTGCCTTAGCTGTAGGAGGCTCTGGTGATCTGTTAACCGGCGTGATTGTATCTTTGTTAGGGCAAGGTCTAGAAAATGAGATTGCAACTATTGTCGGTGCTGCAATTCATGCTCGTGCAGGTAAGCTAGCTGGGCTTGACGGTGGTGTAATTGGCACTTTATCTTGTGATGTAACAAATTATGTAAGGAAACTCGTCAATGGCAAATGTTAAGTTCTCAATTACAGGTGAAGAAGAGACTCAAAAGCTAGGCGCTGCAGTTGCATCGATTACTGTGCCACTGTGCCAAAAGTTAAATAAGTCAATTTTAATTAACCTAGAAGGTGACTTAGGCGCAGGTAAAACAACCTTTTCTCGTGGCTTTATTTTATCTTGTGGTTATAAAGATATTGTAAGATCACCTACTTACACACTTGTAGAACCATACGATTTTGATAAATTCTCAATCTACCACTTTGACTTATACCGTCTGTTAGATCCTGAAGAGCTAGAGTACATGGGTATTCGTGATTACTTTGATAAGACTAGCGTAAGTTTAATTGAGTGGCCTGATAAGGCACAAGGGGTACTACCTCAACCTGATATCACAATTTATCTTAGCTATGCTGATAACTCTCGTAATGTTGAGATTGTAACTGAGCTGTTACAGCAAGATGAGCTAGATTCTATTAAGGCACAGTTTTAAGTTGTAAGCTCTTTCTATGCGAAAAATACTAACACCTTGGTTTCTTGTTTTGGGCGCAATTATAAGCGCTCAAGCAATGGCAACAGAGGTAGTTGTTTTAGATGAGTTAATTCTTGGGGAGTCAACGTTTACAGATGTTGAATCATTCTCTCAAGATCATCACTGCCTACTTCAAAAACAAGACATCCCAGAGCGCGCTGTAGATACTTACAACAAGATCTTTTTAAATCCAACTCTATATAAACTTCAAAACTGCAGCTTAAATCTAAAGCGAGTTAAAGACATTGATTTAGTCTTTGAAGAAAGCTTTGATAGTCCCAACACTCTTATTTTATCTAACGTCCAGATCAATCTTTTGCGTAATCAAAACGGACTCTTTGCAAAGATGAAAGCAGGTATTACCTCAGAATATGGAGAAGTAGCGCAACGCACTAACGTAGGTGGCGGTATTGTGTCTTACTGGTACGTAGATGATGACAAGAATATCATCTTTGCTGATGTACAAAATAGTGCCTCGGGAAAGCTGATCTATGGATTTGTAGAGATCGGTGTTAAGAAAAGAAAAAGTCAAAAATAACAATTCTCATTCATAACCTCATTTGTTTGACTGGATGTTACCTTATCAGAACTTAGATAAACAACTTGTAATAAGATACATAGCTCTATGCAAA
Organism: uncultured Succinatimonas sp.; assembly: GCA_900316375.1. Taxonomy (GTDB): domain Bacteria; phylum Pseudomonadota; class Gammaproteobacteria; order Enterobacterales; family Succinivibrionaceae; genus Succinivibrio. Next base: position 6,152 of record ONCS01000229.1, read on the forward strand.
TTGCTTTATAATTATATTGGATAATTATCCGAAATTTGGAATATTCTATATGATTTTAACAAACATTAAAATTGCAAATCTTTACTGCTTTGATGATTTAAATGTAGACTTTACATTTGCTAAAAAGATCGTTAGCTCAACTCTTGACGATGAGTTTTTAGAAAATAGACCTAAGTTTAAATTCAAAAGGTTTTGTATTTTAATGGGGCCTAACTCTGTTGGAAAGAGCGCTTTTGCTAAAGTTATTTACGCTGTTAATTCTTTTCTAAAAGGTTATACTTTGCCCGCAACTACGGCTGAAGCTTTTATCGATCCTACAAAATTAGCAACACTTGAAGTTGAATTTGTCACTCCTAAATCCCTTTTTATACATATTCTAAAGCTAGAAATTGCTCCAAGCTCTAATAAAATCTCTAGCATTGAATATGCATCGTTGCCAATCTTAAAATCTGATACAAATACTATTTGCAGAGAAAAGTTAGAAAAACTCATGCAAGGAGAAGAGTTTCCAAAGTCTGTAGTAATAAAGTCTCAAGATAAGATTAGATCAGCTATTAACAAGCTTAAAAAAATTGATTTTGAAATTGAATATGATTTTGAATTTGATGATCATTCATTTAAAACTTCATTAGCTCTCAATATTGATCCAAAGCTTGTATTTGCTTTAATTAAAACTTTTGAGCCAAATGTAACTAAAGTAGTAGCTCATGAAATCGCAGATCCTTTTGTTCAGTGTACTTGTTACACAATCGAGTTTAGTAACAAAAAGTCTTTTGATTTTTATCCCATATCTCCTGTAACAAGTGCGATCTCGCATCTATCAAAAGGTACATGTCAGTTACTTACCGCGATGGAATGTATATGCAAGATTATTAGTAATTCAAAAAACGAAAGCAGCGTATTCTACAGCTTAGATGATAAATTAAGTTCTTGCGATAGTGAGCTTGAGCTTCTAATTCTAAACTTGATGGTAAGTAAGCTTTCAAGGAATTCTCAGCTACTATACATATCTCATAACAATGATTTGCTTGGCATAGATTTTCCAACTCATTCTTTCTTATTTTTAGGGAGGGGTGGACCTTTAGTAAAAGCGTTCTTGCCTGAACAGATGGGGTATAGCAAAAACGATAGATCTCTTCTAAGTCTTGTTAAAAACAACTGTTTTTCAACTATTCCAAACACTGTAGCAATTGATGAGTTATTTTCCGAAGAGTTTGTTGGTAACTCTCAAGATCTTGAGGTTAAACAGACTAAATAGAGTTTTGTAGTTTGCGATAAAAGAGCATGTGAATTGATGATACAATGAGATTAACATTAGTGACTTGGATATAAGTTATGGCAGTAGTTTCTCTAAAAGCATCAAACAATCTCTTACCTGTAGGTATCTCAAATTTTGAGGATTTGAGACTTAAGGGGAAGATCTATGTTGATAAGACTGCTTTTATTGAGAAAATGACTCAAAGCTCTGGTCCTATATTTATATCTCGCCCTCGCCGATTTGGTAAGTCTCTTCTTACATCTACTATAAAATCAATATATGAGAATGGTACAAAATACTTTCAAGATTTAGAAATTGCTAAAACTTGGTGTAAGAGCACATTCCCTGTTTTATATCTAAATTTTGCTATTCTTCCAAACGACAATGTAGAGAATTTTAAGGAAAGATTTAACGAAAAATTGGTTATTTTTGCCAAAAAATTAAATCTTGAATTGAGCTTTACCAAAGATACAACACCAGATATTCTAATTGATAAGATCTTTGATAATTTAGAAAATGAAGGACAAGATCTGTCTGATTCTCAAAAAATAGTTGTACTTGTTGATGAATATGATAATCAGCTTGTAAGTCAGCTAAATAATGGGACAGAGTATGAAAAGTATAGAAAGCTATTATCTAAGTTTTATGAGGTTATTAAAAATCGTTTTGAACATGTGGAGTTCATGTTTATAACAGGTGTAACTCGCTTTTCAAATGTAAGTATCTTCTCTTGTTTTAACAATCTAAAAGACATTACTTTAAATCCAAAATACGCAGGGTTATTTGGTTTTACTGATGAAGAACTAGATAATTACTTTGAGCCTTTTTTAGAATATGCAGCTAAAGTTCTAAATAAATCGTTAGACTTATTTAAGTCTGAATTGAAAAATTACTATGATGGCTATTGCTTTGACATGTTCGCAAAAGTTCATGTTTTTAATCCATGGTCAGTTTTAAAATTCTTTGATGATTGTGAGCTAGGCTTTCAACCATATTGGACTGATTCTGGTTTTCAATCATTGATAGTAGAGTACTTTGCGGCTCAAGCAAAAATTGGTGAGAATAACTACTCATTTGGGCATTTAATCAATCCAAGAACACTTTCTCAAAGCCAACTCAAAAATAATGCAACAATAGCAGATTTAAGTTTAGAAGCTATTCTTTTTCAAAGTGGATATTTAACAATTCAAAGTGCTGATGGTGATGATTTTACAATCGCCCCACCAAACCATGAGCTAAAAAAATTCTTAGCAAATCTTTTCTTTGATCATATCGTTAACTGCAAAATTCGCGATCAAATTGGTAATGCTTTCTCAACTAAATCAAAGCAAGCGCTAAGAGATAAAAATACAGATTCCTTAAAAGAAATCTTTAACACTATTTTGAATAGTTCAAGCTATAGTAGCAATATCTTTGAAAGTGAAATTGCTATAGTTGATGCTATTGCAGCAGTGCTCATGGTAAAAGACTTTTTTGTTACAAAAGAAAATCCTCAAGCCAAAGGTAGACCTGATTTAGTGTTAAGTCTTGATAGTACAAGGTATATCTTTGAGTTTAAGTTAAATCGTCAAGATGAAGAAAACACCGATAAACTATTAGAACTAGCATCTGAGCAAATTATATCTCGAGATTACGGAGATGTACTTCCTTTAAAGAATTTGGTTCGATTTGCTGTTGTGATATCGCAAAAAGAAAGAACTGTGGTGTCAGTAAAGCTTGTTGATGAGAAATGATAAAGTAGCAAGCTAATTGCTTAGCTTGCTAAATGGTGTACATGCTAGTACTTAGAATAATCCAAAGCTAATGTCTTTTTCATAGAAAAGCTCTTTAAAAGAGTATCCAAAAAAGAGCTTTAGATGCACTGACTCAAATGCTGTTTCGTAAGGAATTTTTCCTTCGCCAATGATGGCTCTTTTGTAAATGATTCTGTGATCTGAAACATAATCAGCGATACAAACGTAATCAATTACGCAAAGGAAAAAGGTACCATCCGTCTCTCTCATTTCATATCTGAAGAGATGTCCTAGATACTCAAATTCCAACTCGTGTCCAAAGTGTAATTGATAGATGATTTCAGTTAGCCATTCATCTTTCGTCATATTTTACTCCTTTAAATAGTCTTTTGTACTTCCTAAGCAAATTGGATGGTAATGCCTTTGCTTTAGATCTAACGTACTTATCGCCATCTTGGTAAAATGTATGGTAGTCTTCCTAATACAAGCACAATTGACGTGTTGTATGTATAAGAGTTTTAACCTAAGAGAAAATTACTTCTTTAAAGATATAGTCTTACAGAAAATTTATCGATAAAAGAGGTTGATTGATAGTGAGGATTTTGTTGTTGGTCCTGCTAATAAAGAGTGTATAAAGACTCTAGAGTCAATGCTTAACAAAATTCCTTAGTTTTCATAAAATTTGAAAAATCCAGCTTGTAAACATATATAAAAAATAGATTTTAAATAAATTGAATTATTTGTATTAAATTCAGAATTACTTAAATATCCTAAACTCTTAATATACATTTTTATGAAAAGTTCGAGAATATTATGCTAAAAAAATACATAACAATATTCGCTAAACTTGGTAAAATTTCTAAAAATTAATGCGAATAATTAATACTATATAAATTTACTAATATGTGATAAATGCATATTTAATATGTTAAAAATGTAGTATGATTGACTTAATTAAAGTTAATGACAGGTTGATCATATGAATAACATTTTTAGCACTTCCTTATCTCTAGATTTAGGCGCTCGCTATACTGGTGCTTTCATTACTAACTCTTGCAATGAGCAAGATCCTCTTGGTGGCAATACTTTAAAAACAAAAGCTTTTTCAATAGTAATGCCTAACTCTGATAAATTTACTTATTCTACAGTTGGAAGAACTGCTGTAAGACATCGCCTTCGTGGAAATCAAAGATTTAAACTTGCACGAAGACTTTTAAGAGTTATTGTGCTAGAAAAAGTAAACGATTACTTGAAACAGAATTCTTTAGATAAAAGCTCTTTTGATGAAAAAGCTACATTTAACGCCTTATTCGGTCTTTTAAAGCGTAGAGGTTACAGTAGAATCGAAGCTGAAATAAATCTTGATATCTTGGATACTGTAGAACCATCTGTTTTTGCTAATTTTGAAAAGCTTGGCAATAACTTTGATAAAATTGAGTCTATTTATGCACAATGGGAAAAACTATCACAAGATCTTCAAAAAGTAAGATGTCTAAATGAATTAATTTCAAAAATAAGCGATAAGGATTTTGATAACTACTTTAAAAATGAATACAAAAATAG
>ONCS01000087.1 GCA_900316375.1 uncultured Succinatimonas sp.
CGAGGTTGTTAAACTCCCTAATAGGAGCTAACACCTCTAGATGAAGATAGGTCTTAAGTAGCAATATTTAAGGTCTGATCTTCGAAACCTCTCCCTTTAGGGAGAGGTTATTCACAATAAAGACAATAAGAGAAAGCCTGTCATGGTTGATGATACGGTGTATTTTCTACCATTTGACTCTTTTGGTGAAGCATATGCGTGCATGCTTATGCTCAATACCGATCTTGTTCAAGATTTTCTAATGTCTATTTCATTTGAAGATGCTAAAAGGCCATTTACTAAAAAGCTTCTGCAACGTATAGACTTTTGTATGATGATAGAGAAGATCTTTATAGATGACCTCAAGAGAACAGAAAAAGAATTAGGTCTTAAAGCTATTTTTAAAAATGAAATGTCCTATGATTTTTGTGATCTTTTACCTTATTAAGTAAGTATGACTTAAATCATAGACTCAATCTCGCAACTGTGGATCTTGCTTTTAGTATCATAGTTGATGCCCACAAGTAAGATAGCATCGCTAGTACCTTCAAGATCTTGAGTAAAGTTGCGCTCTTTAATTTGCTCTAAGGCCGTGTTAGCACTTTGATTCCACTTAAGCTCAATCACAATCGTTGCATATTGCTTTTCAAAGCCATGTTTTGGTATGAATACTAGATCAGCAAAGCCTTTGCCTGATGGGTATTCTTGTTTTGGCACTTGATAATACTCATCGGCTGCGTACATAGCAGTTAAAAGCACATACCTTAAGCCATCTTCATTGTTGTAGCGAATTATGGATGTTACTTGATTATGTAGCTTTTCTATATATCGGGCTACAGCCTCAGCATTGCTTTCGTTGATGTCTTTAATAAGCTTTAAAGAATCTTGATACTTTTGCATAAAAGCAGGGTACTTATCTTTCTTTAAAGTCTCTTTGATTTCAATTCTAATTTCTTGATTTGGTATGTAGATGCTCTTTTTACCGGCATCAAAAGCAAGGTAGCCTAAATGCACTAAGAAAGTAATAATGGCATCGCGGCTATTTAATTCGCTAACATCGCAGTTAAAATTATTGAAATTAACCGATGAGATCTCATTGCCTTCATATAGATTTAAAAGATCTGCTCTTACATTGTATAAATCAAACTTTAAGACATCCGTGATCACATCCATGCTGCCAGTTTGCGTCCAATAGCTTACAAAATTTTTGCTAGCACCAAGTCGCATGATGGCGCGAGGATTGTAGATCTCAAAGCCATTTAGCTTGTATCCGTCGTACCATTTTTGAGTGGTATCAAATGGAAGGTTATACTTTTGACAAAGCATTTGAACCTCAGATGTTGTAAAGCCAAAATATGGTGCTAGGGCACTAGGCTCAATCATGGTGTATTCATTGAAGTTATTTAAGTCTGACTGGGAATTATAGCGCTTAATAGGTAGAATGCCTGTCATATAGGCAAGCTCAATGCAATCGGATGCTTGAGATTTAAATAGTTCTCTTAACAGATCAATGTAGGCTTCAGTAATTTTTTGATTTTTAAAAACTCTTAAAGCGTAGTCCCACTCGTCAATGAGAATAATAAATCTTTGACTAGTTTCAGAGTAAATCTTAACTAAAGCATCCTTGATATTAGTGCAAGGCTCATTTGAAAGTACATTTAGGTAGAACTTTTTTAGCTCTTCACAAACACCTCTAGTTAGATTTGAAATGAAGTTTTTTCCTTCAAGATCTTCACTTTGAGCAAAAAACTGCATATCTATATAAAGAACATTATGCTGATTTAAATGCTCTTTATAAGAAGGGGATTTGCTTACAACAAGTTTGTCAAAGATTTCTTTAGTATTAAGCCTTTTAGAATAGTAAGCGTTTAGCATTCTAATTGCCATCGTCTTACCAAAACGGCGAGGGCGAGAGACTAAGACAAAACGATTTTCACCACCAAATTGTGTATTTAAAAAGCTAATCAAGCCTGACTTATCGACAAAGCCATCTTGAACATTGTTTCTAAATACGTAATCTGGGCTATCAATAAACATCTGTCATTACTCAAAATCAAAGTAAACATGACTGACTTTATAAGAAGAATTGAAAAAACGCAAGGTCTAGAAATGAAAAGAGACCGCCAAAGCAGTCTTACAAGTGGTGCCCGGGGTCGGAGTCGAACCGACACGGAAGTATAAGTTCCGAGGGATTTTAAGTCCCTTGTGTCTACCAATTTCACCAC
>ONCS01000047.1 GCA_900316375.1 uncultured Succinatimonas sp.
ACTAGCTTACAATGCTTAAAACAGTTTACTTTGATGCTCATCACCGCCATAAATGGCAGTGTTTTCGCATCCGGTTAGTGGATAAATGAAGCTTAGGGATCATCTTTTTGCTACAGTTTGGACAAACTACTTCCCTGTCAACTAATTCTTCTTCACCACAAATTTTGCCATAAGAGCCTTTAAGCAACATTGGAATTACGGTAAGTACAATGTTGATTAAAGCACCTACAATCATAATTCCTAAAGCGATGTTAAGCCACATATTGTCATCCTTATTTTTTTAACTGTTAATCTAATTGTAGTGGGCGTATTCTAAATTATCAAAGTTTACAGAAAATTTTCTTATCATTTATGCTTTGTTTAAGGAAAGATATTCTGTATGTTCATAAAACAAACTCCAATAATTTGCTCTAAACCGTCATTTGCTTTTCAAATTTAATGCCATTTGTGTGATTTTTAAACAGTCATTTGTGTGATTTTGTAATCCTTACATAGGTCGCCAAAAAAATAGGATCTCACAAAATTGTAAGATCCTACTTTTGAAAAATAATAAAAGAAACTAAAGCACTACAGTCTGAGAAAGTACGCTTACAATCTCATCATTTAGGCTATTGTTCTCTACACCTTTGATAATGTCTTCTTGTGAGTATTTATCCTCTGGGTATACAACAACTACAGCCTTATCGCCGTTTTGTAAGAAGTTGTGCTCACCATAATCAGTGTAACGAGTAGCGCCAATTGATACCATTACTTGAGTAGGATAGTTAGCTTCTTTTAGATATGAGTTAATGTCCTCTGCAGGGCCTTCATTTAACTGGCCGTTAAACTTCTCAATTAACCAGTCAATAAGCTGAGCATAGATATAGCTATAATCACGAACCGCACTATCTTCACCGTAAGGGTGAACTACACCATCACGAACTAAGAAACTAGCAATACGGTACTTGTTTAAAATACCTTTTTCATCAAAGCTATCAATAGCAATGGCATTATCAGAAAAACCTTTTGATGATTTACCCCAGTTCTTCTTCTCAGAGATCTTCTTAGCACCAACTTTACGTATTGAGCAGTCATTAGATGCACCAAATACTTTAGGCTCTACTTTTGTAACCTTGCCATCAACCCAAGTTAAATCACAAACAATAGCGCACTCTGGCTCAATTTGAAGTTTAGTCTCACCTTGTGGGAAGATAATGGTGTTAGGATCAAATGGAAAAATACCTAAAAACTTAGGAGTTACACTGTCAGCTCCAGGAATAAAGGTTGGAAATACAGCCTTAGGAGCTTTTGCATCTTTGGTTACTACCTTAGTAAAATCAGTAGCTTCACCTGCCTGCTCTAAATGACCTGTAAAGTTACCTGCTACACCAAATGTAGCCATCTTTTGTAAATCAATCTTCATATATATCCTAGAGAAAAGTTAATTGCTAAAAAATAATCTTTGTCTATTCTAGCAAGTTTTGAAGTATTACAGATTGCTCTATTCTAAAAATTGCTAAAATGAGATTAACTTAAACAACAGCTAAATCAAAATCGAGACAAAAATGCTCAAAAAAATCGTATTACCTTTTGTAGCTCTTGCCCTTTGCTCTTTTAGCATGAGCTCATTTGCAAATGACAATAATACTACTACCCGTCAAAACCTTACTTTTAGAGATGCTAAAGTCCACATGGTTAAGATCTTCAAAGAGCTTGATGATGCTAAGACTTTATACTGTGGCTGTGACATTATCTTTAAAGGTCGCGGCTACATGCCTGATCTTGAATCATGTGGTTATAAGATTAGAAAAAATGAAAAAAGAGCTCGTCGTATTGAAGCAGAGCATATTATGCCTGCTTGGGAATTTGGTCATGATATGACTTGTTGGAAAAACTCTAAACGTCAAGGATGTTCAACTGATGATCAAACCTTTCAACTTATAGAATCTGACTTACATAATCTATATCCTGCTATTGGCGAGGTTAATGCTGATAGAAGTAACTATAAATATACAGAAACTTTACGAGGATCTGGCTACGGTAAATGCCAGATGGTAATTGATAGACGACGTCAAAGAGCACTGCCTCCTGAGCGTAGCCGTGGTATTGTCGCTCGTGCCTATTTATATATGTCAGAAAAGTACGGTGTTGCCTTAGATAGAGAGCATATAAACTTATTTAATCAATGGAACAATAAGTACAACGTTGATAAAAATGAGTGTCTTCGCAATAAACTTATCACTAAAGTTCAAGGTAATGACAATCACTTTGTAACTGAAAAGTGCAAGAAAAAGCACTTAGATTAGTGTTTTATCAAAATTTAAAAGTTCACTAAAGGCTTAAGCAATTAAGCCTTTTTTAATGCCTTTTGTATTACCTTTAATGTCGTTTTTCTGTACAATACAAGAATTTAAAAGCCATTACTTTTTGCTAAATAATGCAGGATTATTCATGAGAACAGTTCGAATTTGCCAACTTAATGCACCTCTTGCTATAAACGCAGAGCTTACTTTAGATGATGACGGTTTTGGTCATTTAATTAGAGTATTACGCTTTAAAAAAGATGATGAGTTTGTAGTCTTTGATGGCAATGGTCATGAGTTTGAAGCAGTGTTATTAAGTGATGGCAAAAGCGCTACCTACAAATGCACAAAAGAGATTGTTCGTAATGTTGAATCTCCAATTTATGTAGAGCTAGGACAGGTCATAAGCCGTGGCGATAAGATGGAGTTTACCATTCAAAAAGCAGTTGAACTTGGTATCAGTGAAATTACTCCCCTTTACTCAAGTCGCTGCGGTGTAAAGCTTGATGAAAAAAGATCATCAAAAAAAGTAGAGCAATGGCAAAAGATTGCAATTGCAGCTTGTGAGCAATGCGGTCGTAATGTAGTACCTCATGTAAATGACATTACAAACATTGATAAGTGGTATGAAAAGTCTCCAGAGGCTTTATCACTTACTTTAGATCCTAAAGCATCAATTAAACTATCAGAAATTGAAGTTAAAGATAAACTGCGTCTTTTAATTGGCCCTGAAGGTGGTCTTGATGACAGTGAGATTAGTAAGGCATCTGACAATCACTTTGTAGGTGTTACCTTAGGTCCTAGAATTTTAAGAACTGAGACTGCAGCCCTTGCAGCTTTGTGTATCTTAGGCAGTCACTTTGGTGATCTGTAATTTTGTAGATTTAATACTTAAGTTAAAAAAACAGTTCCCTTCATATAAGGAAGATCATGACAACTTCAAACATGGATGAGTCAAAGTTGGTTTTAGGTAAAAATACCACTTATGACAATGAATACGCACCATCACGTTTACAAAGAATTGAGCGTGCCTTAGGTCGTGCCTATATTCCGCATTTAGCGTCTTTCAACGGTGTTGATATTTGGCGCTTATATGAGATGACATATTTAAACTTAAATGGTCTACCTCAAGTATGCATGGGTATTATGAAGGTTCCAGCAAATTCAAAGTACATCGTAGAATCAAAGTCTTTAAAACTTTATGAACTTAGCTTTACTATGACTAAGTTTGAATCTATTGACGATGTGCTAGATGTATTTTGCTATGACTTATCTCATTTACTTGAGTGTGAAGTAATAGTTGAGCTCTACCCAATTACTAATGAAGCTTTCAAACTTACCAAGCCTCATGGAACTTGTCTTGAAAAAGCTAAATGTGACGATTTAGTTTTCAAAGACTATGAGTACAATCCAAAGCTACTAGAAATTGATGAGAAAAAGGTAGTTAAAAAATCTTTCTACACCAATTTATTTAGAAGTTTATGTCCTGTTACTAGTCAGCCAGATCATGCTGTAGTACAAATTGACTATGAAGGTAATAAGCCTAACTACAAAGGTATCTTGCAATATCTTGTAAGCCTGCGTAACCATCAAGGCTTTCATGAGCAATGTGTTGAGTTAATTTTCTCTGACTTAATGTATTACTTAAAACCAAAGAGTCTTACCGTATCAGCTTACTTTACCCGCCGTGGTGGTATTGATATTAACCCAGTGCGCTCAACTGACGATATCAAACCTCTATCTATCCGCACTATTCGTCAATAATTGAATGCTAAAATGCGCGCTCTATCAAGCCTTTAAGCGCGCATTAACTCCAAAAATGACCTATACTCTAAATACTTAGGTGTTATTTTTTAATTTACCAAGATCATCATTATCTTTTGTAAAACTTTACATACGGTTGATGTTGTCTTTACTTAAAGACTGCATAATCGACAAAAACAATTTTAAATGTGTAAAGAATAAGCAAAAGTTTGGAGCGATTATGAGCGTAGTAGACGTATGGCCTGAAGGCTCAATGGCCTTGCTTACTCAAAGTGAAGCCGATGCTCTCTCTTTATCAAGTAGTGGAGAGCTTTATGATTTATACAGAGACTGTTCACTTGCAGTATTAAACTCTGGTGCAATTACCGATAACTCTAAAGAGCTTTTAGAGAATTTTAAAAACTTTGAGATTAACATCATCCGTAATGAGCGTGGTTTAAAGTTAGAGTTAATCAATCCCCCATCAACTGCGATTGTTGATGGACAAGTAATCAAAAAGTTACGTCGTCACCTATATGCAGTATTGCGTGACATTGTACAGATCAATACCTTTTCTAAGATCTTCCACGAAGCATTTAGCTCAGGCTTTGAAGATGAGTCTGCTTTTTACACAAATTTAATCTTTGTGATTTTGCGTAATGCTAATGTTTTGCAGGCAGGTTTAAAGCCAAATCTAGCTGTGTGCTGGGGTGGTCATTCTATTGGTAAAGAAGAGTATGACTATACCTACAAAGTAGGTTTAGAGCTTGGTTTGCGTGGTATCGATATCTGCACAGGTTGTGGACCTGGTGTCATGGAAGGACCTATGAAAGGTTCACTTCAAGGTTGCTCAGAACAATGTGCTCAAGAGCATTGTCGTATGATTGGTTTAACCGAGCCTTCCATTATCGCTGCAGAACCACCAAACTCAATGGTAACTGATCTTATCATTCTGCCAGATATTGAAAAGCGTCTTGAAGCTTTCGTGCGTTTAGGACATAACTTAATTATCTTCCCTGGTGGCCCGGGTACTGCTGAAGAGCTTTTATATATTCTGTCAATTAAGCTTTGTGGTGAGAACAAGCACAACTTATTACCTTTAATTCTAACTGGTAATAAAGAGTGTGAGCCTTACTTTAAAGCTTTAGAGGATTTCTTAAAGCTGTGCTTTGGCAATGAAATTACTCGTTACTATGATCTCATCATTGATGATCCAAAACAGGTAGCAGAGAAAGTAAAAGAGAATAACCAGTCTATTCTTGAACATAGAACCATTACTCATGATTCTTACTGCTATAACTGGGCACTTAAGATCCCACATGAATTGCAAATTCCTCATGAGGTAACTCACGAGTTTATGGCATCATTGAACTTAAGTCGCAATCAAGAGCCATGGTCACTTGCTTGCAACCTCCGCTCTGCTTTCTCTGGCATTGTAGCAGGTAACGTAAAAGAGCCTGGTATTAAGCTTGTTGCAGAGCATGGTCCATTTAAGCTACATGGTGATAAGGACATTATTCAAGGCATGGATAAGCTCTTACAAAGCTTTATCAAACAAGGCCGTGTATTACTTTCAAAGAAGAAATATAAGCCTTGTTATGAGCTAGTTGAAGATTAGAAAACTAGCCTATTTAAAACTTGAATCTTTGATAATTAAAGCCTACGTTAACCAATGTAGGCTTTGTTTTTGCTGTAATCAGCGGTAATTGTTCCCTCTTCACTGATATCAAGAGAGTGCGTTTTAGAAAATTCAGAAAATTCGTCTGGTGTACAAATCTTAATCTTACCATCTTCGATATAGTACAAGAATGGTTCACCAATACAAGGAAGTTCTGGCTCATCAAGGCAATTTGAATATGGATTTTTAAAGTGCCAACTGTCAACGTAGGCTGTATGGCCATTGAACTTTTCTTTTAAAAGATAAAACTCATAGATACAATGACGACGCAGATAACGCTTAATCTTACGATTTATACCACATAGAATAGACCTCTTATTTCAAGATTTGCAAACATTTTCCCTTAACCATAGCACTATAACCTTAATTTGACCATTACTTTAAGGGTATTTTTAAACATATAAGGCTTTTATTAACTATTATCCCTTAATTTATACTATAATTTAAGGGAAAAGTAATGTATGTAAGGGATAATCAATGAGAGCTTTTGATTACAAAAAATACCAAAGAGTGCGCTGGGATAATGAGATCGTTGACTACATTTCAGCAATTTCTTTTTACCAAGGTAGACAAGAACTTTACCTAAAGCAACAGAGACAAACTCTAAAAAAGCTCATCGAAATTGCAAAAGTTCAAAGTACTGAATCTTCAAATGCGATTGAGGGAATTGTCACTACCAATACCAGAATCAAGCAGCTTGTGAACGACAAAACCACTCCTAAAAATAGCGATGAACAAGAGATCGCAGGCTATCGCGACGTTCTTAATATCATCCATGAGAACTACGATGTAATTCCTATCAACAGAAATTACATTTTGCAAATGCACAAAATTATGCTTAAAGAAGCTAAAGAAGCAATTGCAGGTAAAACAAAGAATGTGCAAAACTTTATTGTTGCCAATCATCCCGATGGTCACAGTGAAATTCTCTTTACTCCCCTACAACCTTTTGAAACACTAGAGGCTCTTGATAAGATCTGCGAGCAATATAATCTTGTAGTTGGCAATCATTTAATAAATCCTTTAATTGCAATTCCAATTTTTATACATGACTTTCTTTGCATTCATCCCTTCAATGATGGCAACGGCAGAATGAGTAGATTGTTAACTACGCTTTTGCTTTACAGAAGCAACTTTTTAGTAGGAAAGTATATTTCTTTAGAAAACATCATTGCTAAAAATAAAGATAATTACTACAAAGCATTAAGACAATCTGCTAAAGGTTGGCATGATGAAGTGGAAGACATTAACTACTTTATTAAATACTTGCTTGGTACTATCTTAGCTGCGTACAAAGATCTTGAAGATAGATGTCAGCTAATCTCACAAAAATTGCCAGCTCATGAAATTGTAAGAAGAGCTACATTTGAAAAACTAGGCAGATTTACAAAACAAGACATTATAGAGTTATGTCCAAGCCTTAGCTTAAGCTCAATTGAAGGTGGCTTGCGAAAACTCGTTAAAGACGGTGAAATTAAGTCTGAAGGTGTTGGCAGAGGAACTAAATATTTTAGGTTGAATTAGATGCCTAAAGGATACCGTTGCAACTAGTTCCAATCAACGAGCAAGCCTCATCAAACACATCATTAAAGTTGTTAGTAAAGTTACTCATAAATGAGCTAAGTGAAATGAAGAGGACACAAATACCTACGATCATGGTCACCGCAAAACCTAATGAGAAGATATTTAATTGAGGAGCAGCCTTAGTCATTACACCTAAGGTAAAGTTAACTACTAGCATGGTGCAAATAGCACTAATTGACATAGCAAGGCCTGCTTTAAACATCGATCCACTAAAATATAAGAACTCTTCAATAGAGCTATTAGGGATAAACTGTCCCATAGGTAAGGTTGTAAAGCTCTCAAGCATTAACTTAAAGAAGATTAAGTGACCGTTTAAAGAGAAAAATACTAAGGTACATAAAACTGTAAAGAACTGACCTACTACAGGAGAGTTTGTACCTGATACAGGATCAACTAATGAAGCAAAGCCTAAACCAGTCTGCATAGCTACAGCTTGACCTGCCACGATAAAAGCCTGCGAGATAAACAAGGTACAAAGACCTAGACAAATACCAATCAAGCACTCTTTAATCGTCACCATAATGCCATAGACTGTAAAAGGATCACTGTTAGGTGCTAGATTTGGAATGTTAGGTAGCATACATACTGTTATTGAGAAGGCTAAAAGAGCTCTCGTCATCTGAGGAAATGAACTTCCGCTTACAGCAAACATTACTGCAAGAAAAGATGAGATCCTACACAATGGCCACACTAACTGTGCTACTGCTGTAAGTGTAATTGGCTCTAAAAAATTCACTAAAACCTTCTTTATGTTACCTAAAATTCTTCATTACTTTTGATTGTAATGAGGCATATTCTTGCTTGCCCTATCGTACTTACGCCTTAGAGCATCTTCTTGATAGTTTTCTAAAAAGTCTTTAACGATTACTTTTACAAGACCTTGGTTTCTTTGTACTAGTTTTTCAAGATATTTACTTTCAACAATTAAGTTGCTCTTTGAGATATTACAACTAGAGCAGGACAATACAAAATTCCAAAGTTTATCTTCTTTACAAAAAGACCATGGAGTGAATAACCACTCCCTAAAGGGAGAGGCTTCGAAGATCAGACCTTAAATATTGCTACTTAAGACCTATCTTCATCTAGAGGTGTTA
>ONCS01000011.1 GCA_900316375.1 uncultured Succinatimonas sp.
ATCATGGTTGAGCAGGTTAAGTTGATTTTTAATGTTCAGGATAAGGTTGAAGTAGCAAGACAGATTAAGCTGCAGAGACTTGAGAACAACTATAGATAAGGAGAAATAAGAATGAAAAGACCTATACCTAAAAGAGCAGAAGTTTATAAACATTTCAAAGGCAACTATTACTGGATATGGACTGTTGCACATCATTCAGAAACAGGTGAGCAGATGGTTGTGTATCAGAGATTAACCGAAGAACAAACACGTCTAATTACTAGTGTAAAGGGATGTACTCTTACAGCTGTACGATGGGGAGATGTATGTGTCCGACCTCTTGATATGTTCATGAGCGAAGTAGATCATCAGAAATATCCTGATGTTAAACAGAAATACAGATTTGAAAAGGTGTAAAAAATGCTTATTCTTTCTAACACTTTAAAAACTTTTAACCGTAAGGTAAATAAAATTAAATCGCTTGCAAAGAAAAAATATTATTTGCAGGAAACATTAAAAAAGATAAATGAAGAAATAGAGTTGTATCTATGGTCGTTAAACAACAAAAAAAATGAATATAGAGAGATGAAAGCAAAATACCCAACAGCAAGAGATCCTGAAACCTTAAATCGCATTAAATTTATTATGCGTACTGTTTTGCCTGAGCAAAAATTATTTAAAGCTCGCGTATTAACTTTAATCGCAGAAGTGGAGCCAGCTAAAAATGAAAATAATTAAAACTAAGTTGTTGCTAAACTACAATCATGATTCAGCCATAGGAGAAGCTTTTAGTAACGAGTTACAGAAATACACAAGATGGCTGATTCAAAAGACACAGGAAGGAACAGCTATAGATAAGGAGAAATAAGAATGAACTACCACTCCACAGACGACAGACGAACAGTATATTTCGATAATTATCGATGGCTATGTAAGGGATTTTATTTCAATCTTTGTTTTCTTTTTCACTTTGATAATGGCAAATACCGTTTTGCTGGCATAACAACAAAGAGCTTTATTAGAAAGCATTTTATGGAATAAAAGGATGCGTGAGGTGGAAGAATGAAAACAACTGACTTATCCTACCTAAAAAGTCAGCATAAATAGAAGGCTTATAAATCAAGGTCAAACTAGACGAAAACAAGACAGCATAAATGCCGAAGGCGCTCTATAAATAGCAGCGCCCTCTAATACTCCTTCTACTACTAGGTAGATGAGCTATGACAGAGATGACATCTCAATTTTTCTAATGTTAATTGCATCGGCAATACTTCTAACCACGTTTTGAGAACCATTAATAAGCTTTATTCTTTTTATTAGGTTTTCAAAACCAATCTGCATTACTAACACTCCGATGCATTCATCAGCAAAAGATCCTGAGATAGTTTTTACACCTTTTAGGTCAATATTAACTAATCCCTCAGAATTCTCATTTAATACCTGTAATATTTCTTGCCTGTATGGAATAGCATTTTTTCTGGAGGCTAAAGCACCATCAGGCAATACAACTGTTTTTATAACATGAGCCATAATGTTTTACCCCAATATTTCTTTAAGAATTGCATCAATATCAGAAGCATCTGAATTTTGAAGAGCATTTTTAATGTTACGGATGTTCAGTGTACAATATATAACGACACCCTGCCAGTGATTTTTTAATTCAGAGTCAAACTCTCTTTCTGCACTTATAAATTTTAGTCCCTGTCCAGATAAAATCGACAGATTTCCTTTAGTTTTTTGAACTAAATCTACAAGCTTATAAAGTCCCAATCCTTCATGGTGATTTTCTTCTTCTTTTATAGGAACGCCACTAGAGAATGGATTTTCATAACTATCAAAAGGAAGAAATTGAGCCCATTCATCTTCCTGTCCTTTTGAAGTATGCCCTTTCTGAATACTCCAATTGATAGCATCTATATCACTCTTTATTCCAGATATATTTGCTTCTTGAAGGACATTCTTGAATCCTTTTCCTATATCAACAACCGAAAATTTGATATCATCTCCAGACACTTGAGCTACAGCATAGCCTAAAGCTTTTCCATGAGACCATACGTTATCAATAAGTTCTCCAATAACATCGATAACAGAATATGCATCTTCTCCGCATCTTCCTTCAAGGATATTACCGATAATTGTCGTAGCGGTATCTGTATGTTCAGGAGAAGACAACTCTATTAGCGGGCAATAAGACCTGCCTATAGTCCATTGTTTATTAGTTCTTGGTTCACCCCATACAAGTTTATAAAAATCTATCGTATTTAGATAAGAATCAACATTATCATCTGGAACAATTAACTCTTTTGAGATACTATTCTTTTTTATAAATGCAGCAAGCATGGCTGTATCAAAAGGATTTACAAAAGATAAATGTATTAAAGTATGATTGTTTAATGCTTCGTATAATGAATTTAGTCTTAATTCAAGATCAAACATTTGTATTTCTAATCCTTAGTTTCAAAACTGAGTCAAAATTACTGCTAAGCTCCAAAATTAGCATTTTTTGGATCTTAGCATTTCTTAAGCTCCAAAATTAACGATTTTTGGCGCTTAGCTATTCTTAAGCTCCAATTCTGCCTTTATCTTTTTATGAGCTTCTGCTCTGCAGTGATCGACATAATCACACCAATCCTGCATTATAGGTCTTCTCTTTTCCAGAAAGTCACTTCTCTGATAAGCTTTTCTAACCTGATTATCTGATGAATGAGCAAGACACATTTCAGCAACATCTTCTCTATACCCCTGCTCAGCTAACCAGGTAGCACCAATAGATCGGATGCCATGCGCGGTTTGAATTCCTGCAAGACCTGCCTTTGTAAGTAATAACCTAACTGATTCTTTATTTATAGGTTTACCTTCATGTTGAGGACTATTGCTACAAAATACGTAATCATACACTTTAGGCATATTTTGAAGTAGAACTTTTAGCTGCTTCGATATTGGAACTTCATGAGCGCGATTAGTCTTCATAATTTCTGCAGGAAATTTAATTATGTCATTTTCAAAATCGATCCAAGACCATTTCATTCCTGCAATTTCTCCTGGTCTTGATAAAGTGTAGAATTGAGCTAACATTGCATTCCATACAACTCCATAAATGCGAGGCTTGCATTCAAGTGTATAAAATAGCTCTGGTAATTTATCAGGAGTGACAGCAGCTAAATGATTAGCATGCTTTGATGGATAATTAACTTTTATGTGTGTTAAGTCGTGCATGTCTTCTAAGCGGCCTGTATTTTGGACGAAAATAGCCATATCTTTAACATAATCACAAAGCTTGCGTAAGGTTTCAATCTGACCTTTATCTTCCAGAGGCTTCCATGCTGTAATGAGGGCATAAGCTGTTAAGTCTTTTAGCTGTATGTCACCAAAGATAGGTAGAATATGACGTTCAACGCGTAGCTTCATATATTCAAATGAACGTGCAACAAGTTTCTTCTTATCGTACCAATCATTAAAAGCTTCTCTAACTGTATAAGAAGCATTAGCGCTGATATCTGGAATAACGGAAATAGTCTTAATCCATTCATTCTTTGCTTGTCTGGCCATAGCCACAGAAACTGCAGGATAGTTGCCTAAACATTTATTAAGAGTCTTATTATTCTGTTTAGCTTTTGCATACCAAGTTGCAGTTCCAGTAGGTGCAATTCTTATAAACAGATTCTGCTCTACAGTATGATTGATCTTTTTAGCTGTATCTTTAGCCTTTTTGGCCAGTGCATTAAACTGAATAGGTGTCATATAATTAACCTCATTTTGGTCACTCCTAAAGTAAAAATACAATGGAGTGACTTAAGAGTGACTTATCTTTATGATATGGTCAAAATAGGATAAGTTGGGATAGGTTAATTATAAGTTAAAGCGTATCAGAATGCGAGTTTTAAATGATTTTGGGATAGGTTGGGATAGGTTAAAAGATGTGAATTTGGTGCCCTAGATGAGACTCGAACTCACACTCAGTTACGAACTACCACCTCAAGGTAGCGTGTCTACCAATTCCACCACCAGGGCAACGCAAACTATAATACCAAAATTAAATTCATTGTAAAGTAGTTAGTGCACAAACTAACTACTTAATTCACAAAGTTTTAATATTGATAAGACTTTTCTTGTGAATGAAGGAGCTTTCCTTCAACACCAGTTAATAGTTTTCTATAAATTGTGTCATATAAAAGCACGTTTTGTACGTACTGACGAGTCTCTTTAAATGGGATATTCTCCACGTACATCGCGGTATCACGAGTTTTGCCATCTTTAGACTGCCAGATCTTAATGCGACCTGGTCCTGCGTTGTAAGCAGCTGCAGCTAGCACACGGTTATTATCAAACTTATCTAACATATCGCGCAGATATGCTGATCCTAAGCGAATGTTATTCTCTGGGATAGTAAGTTCACGAGGGCCATTGTATGACCAATTATTATTTCGTGATACTAAGGCGGCTGTAGCTGGCATTAACTGCATTAAACCTACAGCGCCTACTGGTGACTTAATATCAGGGTTTAACATACTCTCCTGTCTTGAAATACCATACAAGAATGATAGTGAGACATTAGAGTAATTTGAGTACTTCTTATAAAGATCTAAAAATGGCTTAGGGAAACGATAATCTAGTGCATCCCAACGCTTACCGGCGATAACAGATGAGATTGCATAGTTAATATTACCAGTTGATAATGCCCACTCAGCCATCATTAAAGCTTCATCTTTAGTACCTTTTTTAGCTACTTCTCGCCACTCAATTGAAGCATTAGCATCATTTAGAGCTCGAAGTTCAAAGAAGCGAACTGCTGCTTGATTTTTAGCAACTGTCTGAGGCCATCTTGCGTTTTTAGATAAATGCTCATGATTAAATGGCATCTTAAGACCTAGCTCTTGAGCTGCTAAGAAACCAAAGAAACTTCTATCTTTTGCAACCTTGGTCATGAGAGTCTTACTCTCTTGCTTGTAACCAAGTTCTCTTGCAGCACGTGCTTTCCAATATTTCCAGTTAATCTGCTCTTTATCAAGATCGGTTAAATGATCATATAAACCGTAGACCACGCTCCACTGCGCAAACCAAATTGCCTTACGCATACGCATAAGCTTAACTTCTTCAGTCCAAGCAATGGCAGGTAGGTTCTTATCAACCCAGCTTACCTCTTCAACTGAGGCCTGGCGTGATAAAAAGCCTTTAGCGATAATACTTACAATATCAAGTTTTTCTGGATCACTAATTTTGAACTTTTGCGCAAACACCTCATAGTTTGCTGTGGCATCACGAGGAGATACATTTGCAAAGCGCTTGAAAGCGAGCACTGCAGCACGGTGTTGCTCTTCAGTGTTATCAACAGCTAAATTCATTACACCATCTGGGCTTGCATATAGTGACATTGCAGTGTTGATACGATTTTCATAATCACTACCTACAAAGGAGTTAGCAAGATTTCTAGTGCTGTCCCCATAGTTTTTGACTACATAGGTACGCTCAAACTTTTCAAGGCGCATCTTGTCATTTAAGTAGCCATTCTCGCCCCAAAGATAGATAAGACCTGAGCATCCACTTGGATATGGGCGTAACTGTAAATACATCTTTTGAGCAAAGGTCGATGCAGTAACATCAGCAATACCTCGTTGCCAACGTGATTCATAGAATTGGCATTGTAGTGTTTGCTGAGCAGGAGTTAACTCGGCATCGTCATCAAATGGCTTTTTGCCAATTAAATCAGCAGCTGCTGCATACTGACTTACAGACATTAAATATGTAATGTATTTCTTCTTTAAGATCTCTGAAAGCTCACCATGAGCTTTAGATTGAATAAATCTTTTAACTTGAGGGTACTTTGATGCCTCAGGATTTACTGATAAATACCAATAATCAATCCAAATGGATAATGGATAGTTTTGTAAGTGCTCATCACGAATTGACAGAGCTGTAGAGACATCCCCTGCTTTAATGGCATCTTGAGCTTGCTTAAAATATTGTCTTTGGGAAATTAGCTGCGCTGTTGTTGGTAGCAATGGGTTATCTAAAGATAAGTCACTTGGCACATAGTCAGAGGCAATTGCCTTAGCAGCAAGTGGTGTGGTGTAAGCAGGTAGACTCTTAGCTACAGTTTTAGCTGTACTCTTATGGCTTTTAGCACGCTTTGAGTTATGAGCTACTCTTTTAGTACTATGATTTGCCTTTTTAGCAGTACTACGATGAGCTTTTTTGTGCCCCATTTGCTTTTTTAAAGCTTCGGCTTGTTTTACAGTTAAAGTTTTAACTTGACCATTATTGCTAGCAACAGCTACATCAAGATGATTTAAAGGAAGGATAAAAGCGGTTAATAAAGTAGCAATTTTAAGTAATTTAAATTTCATTTTTTTTATAACAAAAGCGCCATAAGTTCACATACAATCAATTACTTAGATTATACGACCTTATGGCGCTTTAATGTAGTTTTAATCAAATTTTCTTGTCTAAACTACCATCTATCGATAACTACTTTATAACCAATAACTAAAATTACAGCGATAATTAAAGTTAGGATATATCTAAAGTAGAAGAATAACTTAGGTGAAAGTGCAAAGCCATCGCCCTTGTTAGCCTCTTTGATGTAGTTAAGCCAGCCCATACCTGATTTTGAAGTGATAAATAATACAAATACTAATGAGCCAATTGGCAAGATGTTATTTGAAATTAAGAAATCACAGAAATCGGTAATACCAGTACCTGGGCCGATGATTGCAACATCACTTAGAACGTTGAAGCCTAGAACTGGGAAGATAGCTAATAATAAAATAACTCCAAAGTTAATTAACACAGCCTTCTTTCTATCAACTTTGAATAACTCTAAGTTTGCAGCGATAATACACTCAAATACGGTAATTAAGGTAGAAACTGCTGCAATGAGCATAAATAGGAAGAATAAAGCACCCCAGAAATTACCAAATTGCATATTTGAGAACACCATGGTCATGGTTACAAATAATAAATTAGGACCAGCGTCTGGTGCAATGCCATAGGTAAAGCAAGCTGGAAAAATTACAAAGCCAGATAATAAAGCCACAACAGTATCTAGGCCTGCGATAAATAAAGCTTCATTTAATAGACGATGCTTTTCAGACATGTAGCTACCGAAAATTGCAATGCCACCCATACCTGTTGATAGAGTGAAGAATGCCTGTCCCATAGCTGCCCAAATCGCCTCACCTAGGTTATTTTCAAGCTTTGAAAAATCAGGCTTTAGATAGAAAGATACACCTTCGGCAAAGCCATCTAATGTAGCAGAGCGTAAAGCCATAAAGATTAAAAGGCCTAATAGTAATAGCATTAAAGGCTTAGTAAATCTTTCAATACCTTTTACAACACCTAAAGCTACAATCATGAAAGCAAAAGCAACCACTGTTGCCATGCAGCAAAATAATGTTGCAGGGTTTTCAAGAATTGCACCAAAGTTTTGCTGAGCAACTTCTTTTGGTAAGTGCTCTGGAACGGATGCGGTAGCAAAGGTAAAGAAGTAGTAAAGCATCCAACCTGTAATAATGCCATAGAATGACATTAGGATGTAGTTACCAGATAACTGCCACCATTTGTTGTGGTGCCAATAAGTATTTGGCTGCTCTAAGTTTTCATAGCACTTAGCAATTGAAGCGCGAGAGGCACGACCTATAGCTAGCTCTACAGTTAATAGAGGAATACCTAAAATTAGTAAGAAGAATAAGTAAATAAGCACAAACCATGCACCACCGTATTGACCTACGATGTATGGGAAGCGCCAAACATTACCAATACCTACAGCACAACCTGCTGCAATTAGAATAAATCCCAAACGAGATCTAAACTGTTCACGTGAACTATCCATGTTTTACCTTATGTTTTTTAACCAAATAGTTTCATGTAGATCTGATAGTAGCCTACAGCTAGTACCACAGCGACAATTAAAGTTAAGATGTACTTATAGTAGCCATAAAGCTTATAAGACATATTAAAGCCCTTACCGACGTTACACTCATCAATGTAGCGCTTGAAGGTCATACCATTTTTAGCACAAACGAAGAGTACTAATACCATTGAGCCAATTGGCATGATGTTATTAGATACTAAGAAATCAAAGAAATCTAATGTGCAAGAACCTTCGCCTAAAGGCTGTACCCATGAGAGCACATTAAAGCCTAATAGTGGGATTAAGCAGATTAAGATGATAAAGAAGAAGTTAATAATAACAGCCTTCTTACGGCCCCACTTTAATAGCTCCATGCAGCCAGCAATTGATGACTCAAACACTGCGATCATGGTAGATACCGCTGCAATTACCATAAATAGGAAGAATAATGCGCCCCAGAAATTACCAAATGACATGTGTGAGAATACTACAGTCATAGTGATAAATAGAAGATTAGGACCAGCATCTGGCTCGATACCATAGGTAAAACAAGCTGGGAAAATTACTACACCTGATAAGAAAGCGATAATGGTATCAAAGGTTGCAATAAAGATAGCCTCATTTAAGATCTTGTGCTTTTCAGACATGTAGCTACCAAAAATTGCAATCGCACCAAAGCCTACAGATAAGGTGAAGAAAGCCTGTCCCATCGCAGCCCAAACTGCCTCACCAAAGTTATTCTCAAGCTTTGAAAAATCAGGTGCTAGGTAGAACTTCATACCATCAGCAAAGCCATCTAATGTAACTGAACGACATGCCATAAAAGCAAGTAGCACAATGAGCACAATCATAAGAGGCTTAGTGTAACGCTCTAAACCTCTAATTACACCTAAAGCTACAATTGCAAAAGAGAAAATTACAGTTGCAAGTACACAGGTGTACATTAAAACAGGATCGCCTAATAGTGCGCCAAAATCAGCACCTGCAGCATCACGGGTAATATCTTGAGGGATATCGCCAAAAGCAAAAGATAAGAAGTAGTAAAGCATCCAACCTGCTACTACCACGTAGAAAGCCATTAAAAAGTAGTTACCAGAAAACTGCCACCACTTGTTTATATGCCAGCGACTTCCCTTTTGCTCAAGCTCTTCATAGCAATATGCCATTGAAGCACGTGAGGCACGGCCAATTGCTAGCTCAACAGTTAAAAGTGGAATACCTAATGCTAATAAGAAGAATAAATACATTAGCACGAAATATAGGCCACCATACTGACCTACAATGAATGGGAAACGCCAAACATTACCAATACCCACAGCGCATCCTGCAGCAATTAGCAAGAAGCCTAAGCGGGTTTTAAAGATTTCTCTAGCTTGAGCCATACCTTACCTATATTTGATTACTTATATTTAGAAAAACTTATTTACCAAAAACACCAATATAACCTTGGATCATCACACCGATGACGACAATTGGTAGTACATATTTAAAGAAGAATTGTACTTTTGGTGTAACTTTAAATCCATCACCTTTGTTGGCTTCTGCTAGGTACTTATCAAAGCCCCAACCATAACGCCATGATGCGTAAAGCACATATACTACAGAGCCAAGCTCAATAATGTTTTGTGACAGAATAAAATCATATAAATCTAAAACTACACTCTCCCCTCCCATAGGATGGAAGTCGCTTAGAACATTAAAGCCTAAAATTACAGGAGTTGCTAGGACTAAAACGATGATTAGATTTACGATGACAACTTTAACGCGGCTTGCGTTAAACATATCTACGCCAATTCCGACGATGTTCTCAAAAACAGCAATTAAAGTAGACATTGCCGCAAAGAACATGAAAAGGAAGAATAATCCGCCCCACAATTGACCATATTGCATGTTAGAAAATACAGAGACTAAAGTTACAAAGATTAAGCCTGGTCCTTGACCTGGCTCTACAGCATAACTAAAGCAAGCTGGGAAAATTACAATACCTGCTAAAAGCGCTACAACAGTATCTAAGGCTGCGATGACAAAGGCTTCATAGACCACAGACTTTTGCTCAGACATATATGAGCCAAAGATCTGTAATGAGCCCACACCTACACCTAAGGTAAAGAAAGCTTGTCCTAAGGCAGCTGATAAGATTTCAAAGAAGTTATCAGAGGTGATCTTAGAAAAATCAGGGGATAAGTAATAACTTAGACCTTTTTCAAAACCTGGTAAGAAGAAAGAGCGCATTGCCAAGAATACTAAAAGGCAGAATAATAAGACCATTAAAGGCTTAGTAATTCTCTCAACGCCCTTTCTTAAACCTAGAGCACAAACACCAAAAGCTACAATGGTAACTAAAGCTGTGTAGAAAATTTGCTCATTTGGATTAGACAGCATCTGTCCAAAGTAAGCGCCAGATCCTTCTTGAGTTACAGGAGTTGAGGTAAAAGCGCCATCAAAGACATTTACAGTATAGTACAGCATCCAACCTGTAACCATGGTGTAAAAGCCCATTAATACATAGTTACCTGCAATCATAAAGTACTTGCAATAACGCCACTTACTACCTGGGGTTAGAGCTTCAAATGACATACCAATAGAACGGCGAGAGGCACGGCCTACGGCAAGCTCAATTGTCACAAGAGGAATACCTAAAAGCACTAAAAATGCGATATAGATAAGCACAAATAAGGCACCACCATATTGACCTGTAATATATGGAAAACGCCATACATTACCAAGACCAATGGCACAACCTGCGGCAAGTAAAATAAAACCTAAACGTGAGGAGAAAAGCTCACGTGTTGATGATTGAGAAGTCATAGTCTTTGTCCACGAAAAAAGGCCCGTATAAAACGAGCCTTCTTAATTATTTATTATAGATTATTGTTGTTCGCCACGAGGAGAATTCTCGTATGGATCAACGCTAACCTTTGGCTCTTGTTGAGCAACTGGTGCATCTTCTGCTACAGTCTCAGATGGAGCTTCAGCTGCTTCTACAGCCTCAGCAGGAGCTTCTTCTTGAGCCTTTTGAGCAGCTTGCTCATCAGTAATTGCCTTAATTGATAGACGGATACGGCCAGTATTATCGATGTCTAATACACGAACACGTACGGTATCACCTACTTGTAAGTAGTCAGCTACATTCTCAACACGCTCTTGAGTGATTTGAGAGATGTGAACTAAACCATCACGGCCAGGTAGAATATTAACGAAAGCACCAAAGTCAGTGATTCTTACTACCTTACCATCGTAGTCGTGACCAACTTCAACTTCAACTAAAAGATCGTTAATGCGCTTAATTGCAGCATCAGCTGACAATTGTGAGCTTGCAAGGATCTTTACGGTGCCATCATCTTCGATATCGATCTGGCAGTTAGTATCAGTTTGGATTGAACGTACGTTAAAGCCGCCCTTACCAATTACTTCCTTAACCTTGTTAGCAGGAACCTTAATGGTTACTAAACGAGGTGCATAAGGAGAGATCTCGGTACGAGGCTCTGGAATTGCCTTTTGCATTACGTTTAATAGGTGGATACGAGCTGCGTGTGCATCAGTTAGAGCATTTTGCATGATCTCACGGGTAATACCGTCAGTCTTGATATCCATCTGTAGTGCAGTAACACCATCACGAGTACCTGCTACCTTAAAGTCCATATCACCTAAGTGATCCTCATCACCCATGATGTCGGTTAGAATTGCTACACGATCATCTTCTTTAACAAGACCCATAGCAATACCAGCAACTGGAGCCTTGATAGGTACACCTGCGTCTAATAATGATAGACAGCCAGAGCATACAGATGCCATTGATGAAGAACCATTTGACTCGGTGATCTCAGATACAACACGAATTGTATATGGGAACTGCTCTAAGCTTGGTAATACAGCCTTTAGAGCACGCTTTGCTAAACGACCGTGACCGATTTCACGACGCTTAGGTGAACCAATTAAACCAGTCTCACCTACGCAGTATGGAGGGAAATTGTAGTGAAGAATAAATCTATCTGAACGAACACCTGACATATCCTCAAAGGTCTGAGCATCACGCTCTGAACCTAGAGTACAAGTACCGATAGACTGAGTCTCACCACGGGTGAATAATGCTGAACCATGAACGCGTGGTAGGATACCAGTTGCGATGGTAATAGGACGGATCATACGTAAGGTACGACCATCGATACGCTTTTCACCTGCTAGAATTCTTTCACGAACAATGTTACGCTCAAGTTCAAAGAAGATCTTAGCAATTTCGTTATCTTTTTCAGCCCACTCTTCTTTTGAAGCCTTTAACTTCTCAGCTGTTGCCTTTTGAATCTCAGCAAGCTTATCTTGACGCTCTAGCTTATCAACGATTCTAAATGCCTCACCTACAGCCTCAGCTGCATCAGCCTTAACAGCTTCGATTAAAGCAGTGTTTTCTTCAGGCTTTACCCAATCCCATTGTGGACGGTTAACTTGCTTTGCGAACTCTTCGATTTCTTTAATAACTGCTTGTTGCTGCTCATGACCGAACATTACAGCACCTAGCATTACTGACTCAGGTAAGCAATTTGCCTCTGACTCAACCATTACAACAGCCTTCTCAGAACCTGCTACAACTAAGTCTAGATCTGATACTTTTGACTCTTGAGTTAATGGGTTTAAAACATACTGACCATCAATGTAGCCTACGCGAGCAGCACCTAGTGGGCCGTTCCATGGTAGACCTGAGGTTGCAAGAGCAGCAGATGCTGCAATAATTGAAATGATATCGGTTGGGATCTCAGGATTTGCTGACATAACAGTTACAACAACCTGAACCTCATTTACGAAGCCATCTGGGAATAATGGACGTAATGGACGGTCGATTAGACGAGAGATTAAGGTCTCACCTTCAGTTGCACGACCTTCACGACGGAAGAAGCTTACAGGAATTTTGCCTGCAGCGTATGAACGCTCTTGATAATTTACAGTTAATGGGAAGAAGTCACGACCTGCTACTTCTTCTTTCTTGTTGCATACTACGGTTGCAAAAACTGTGGTGTCATCCATAGATGCCATCACAGCAGAATCTGCCTGACGACCAATTGCACCTGTTTCTAATGTAATTGTATGACGACCGTATTTAAAGGTGCGTACTATTGGTTTTAAATTCATATATTCTCCAACCTCTAAAATCCCACGCTATGTTTGCCTCTTTTTGTGGGACTTGATAAAAATCGGGCGGCCAACAAGCCGCCCTAGCCAGACGCTAATAATTAGCGACGGAGCTTTAACTTCTCAACGATTGCGCTGTAACGTGCAAGATCAGAAGCCTTTAAGTAGTCTAGAAGCTTACGACGCTGAGCAACTAAACGTAGTAAACCACGACGGCTGTGGTGATCCTTCTTGTGAGCCTCAAAGTGAGGTTGTAGATCAGCGATTCTTGCAGATAGAAGTGCAATTTGAACCTCTGGATAACCAGTGTCTTGTGGGTTACGACCAAACTCAGCTACGATTTTAGCCTTATCAGCTACTGTTAACATGTATATGCTCCTTTGTGATAATTTCAACAATTACTTTCAGACCGATCACAAACTCAGTTGAAAGCGGCGTAATTTTAACATAGATTTTAAAAACTTTGCTTGATTTAAAGTAAAAATCGGAAGGTTTTGTTAAAAACTGAGAGTAAACGCAGTCTTTTGAGAAATTAAGACTGCGTGATATGGAAATTTTATTTGCCGATGTTTGAGGCGATTTTGATAATAGTATCAGTGTAGAAGTCACCTAAAGTTTGCTCATTGATAATACCTGATAGAACTAAATAAGCACGCTTGATGGCATGATAACCTTGTCTATCTGGTTGTTGGCAAATTACAAACTTGAAAATACCGGCTCGTACCATTTCAATAGTGGTATAGATATCATCAAAGGCAATACCTACGATATCTTGACGTCCAGTTGCGATAATGGCTGCACCTACGCCTTGTACGCCAGCACCAGTTACATAGACACAGTTAATGTCTTTGTGGTTTTGAAGATATTCTGTAGTTCTAACTTGTGCTTGAATATCAGAGTCATTAGACTCAATTTGCTCAGAGATCTCAAAATCAACCTTTAAAGCTTTAAGCTCATCAATAAAGCCTTTGATACGCTTTGAGTGACCTTGATGAAGTTTAGAACCAGTAACTACTAAAATCTTAAGCTTATTAGATTTTGAAATAAGTGATAATAAACCTGCGCAAGTCTTACCAGCTTTAGTATAGTCCGCACCTACATAACACACGCGGTTGACATTACTTACATCAGAGTTTACTAAAATGACTTTAATGCCTAGTGCTTGGCATTCATTTAGTTTTTCTGCAACTTTTGGAGTATCAACAGTTGCAATACATAAAGCAGAACAGCCCATCTTTTTAAGCTCATCAATTGCCTCAAGATGTGTGTGCTCTTCATAGCCTTGAATTTTCTTTAAAATAACATCTACACCAAGTTCAGCATATTCAGTGCATGCTTTATCAATACCCTCGATGACACCATCGAAAAAAGCATTACCGACACTTGGAAGTAGTACGCCAATCTTGTAGCGCTCACGCACGCCTGATAAGGCACGACCGGCGCGATTTGGCACATAACCTAGTTCTTTTGCTAAGGTTTTAATTTTAAGTGCGAGCTCTTTTTTAACTGAGCCTCTATCATGTAATACTCTGTCAACAGTACCACGCGATACACCCGCAGCTTTTGCTAAAGTTTTTACTGTAACTGTCATACAAAGTCCTTGTTAACTTCTTTGTAATATGCGCACCCTAAACCTAAGCAATTTTTAGGACTTAAGGTGCGCTGAGGTTTAATTACTCTAGAACATAGTTAGTGCCAATGAGCTTGCCAGTTGTGATACCTGCTTTAGCTTCATTAGACTCACCATGAGCGAATAACCATTTATTATTATGAGTTAGATAGCCAGACTCACCGTCATGGGTTACGCCTTGTGGTCTATCGGTATTAGTATCTTTTGGTAATACTACACAAACTTTGAAGTGATCTTCATTTGGAGCTACGCAAGGAGCATAGTGTAATGTAGTCTCATAGAAGAGTACAGCTTGACCTTTGCGTACAATGAAGAACTCAACATCGTTAGTATCAATGATACCATCATGAACTGCAGTCATTGGTGCTACCATTAACACAGCGTCATTTGCAGCCACATTAAGCTCGGCATTGCGGTGGTACTCTAAAGCATTTAGTGCCTTGTTGTGACCATTGCAGTAACCAATTTGGATCTTGAGGCCTCCAAAAACTTGATTTTGAAGAACTTCAACTAAGTCCTTTTGCTCAAGTACTTCAACTGATGGCTTGTAATCAGTACCATCGGTTAATGGAGTCTTTTCAAGTTGTTCTAAGATCTTATCAGTTGGGATATCTGATACAACCTTACCATAACGCTCAAACTCTACATCAGTTACCTCTTTATATTGAGGAACCTTATCGCCATCTAACTTCTTACGTAATGTATCAAGTTTTGCAAAAGCTGGGCGCATGGTTGGGTATAAGAATGAGTAGAGCTTGTAAATCTCATCATACTTTTCAGCATATGCACAATTAGTATCTGACTTCTTATCAGAAACCTTTACAAGCTTAGCACAAGCTTCTTCAACAGATGAGAAGATGCCAGCTGCTACACCTGCTAGAATTGCAGCACCTAGTGCTGGGCCTTCTTTTGAGGTAGTAGTAATAATTCTGCACTTTAAGCAGTCAGCTAATAACTGACGCCAGAATGGAGATTGAGCACCACCGCCACAAGCAGTTAGAGTATTTGGCTCAATGCCCATCTCATGTAGCACTTCAAGATTATGTCTTTGAGATAGAGTAATACCTTCAAGCACAGCTCTTGTCATGTGTGACTTAGTGTGACGAGCAGATAAGCCAAAGAACACACCACGAGCGTTTGCGTCTAATACAGGTGATCTCTCACCCATTAAGTATGGAAGATAGATTAGACCATCTGAACCTACAGGAATATCATCAGCATTAGCAGTCATTAGATTGTAAACATCACGACCTTCTTTAGCCTCAGTATCTTTTTCAATGGTGTATAACTCATCACGCATCCAACGTAAAGATAAACCAGCAGCTAGTGTGCAAGACATAGCAGTCCATGAGTTTTTTACAGCCGCACAGAATGTATGAACACGGCCAAGTGGGTCAATTGATGGCTTGTTGGTATGAGCGAAAATTACACCAGAGGTACCTAAGGTTACAAAAGCATCACCTTCTTTACATACACCAGTACCTAAAGCAGCGGCTGCATTATCACCAGCACCACCTGCGACAATAGTACCTTCTTTTAAGCCGGTTAATTCAGCAATTTCTTTTGTGATGTGGCCAGCTACAGCTGATGACTCAATAATAGGAGGTAATAAGCTCTTATCAATTGATAGTTTTTCTAGAATTTCATCAGACCACTCACGCTTTTTGATATCTAAAAGATTAGTACCAGAAGCGTCTGAAATTTCAATTGCCTTAACGCCTGTTAACATGTAACGGACGTAGTCTTTAGGTAATAAAATAGTGGTGCATTTTTCATAGATCTCTTTTTCGTTTTCACGAACCCATAAGATCTTAGGAGCGGTAAAGCCAGTTAATGCAGGGTTTGCGTTGATCTCGATTAAGCGCTTGTGACCTACTTTCTCTTCAATTTCATCACATTGTTTTTGAGTTCTAGCATCGCACCATAAAATTGAGTTACGAAGTACCTTGCCATCTTTATCTAACATTACAAGGCCATGCATTTGACCTGCAATTGATAAAGCAGCAACGTCTTTACTGTCAATCTTGCTTTGCTCTAAAACTGCCTTAATAGAGTTGATAGTTGCATCATACCAAAACTTTGGATCTTGCTCTGCCCAACCATTTTTAGGTTGTAATAGAGGATACTCAATTGTTTTTGAAGCGATTACAGTACCATTTTCATCGAAAAGAACTGTTTTTGTACCTGAAGTACCTAGGTCTACACCAAGTAAATAGCGCATTTTAATCCCCAAGAAAAATCTATAAAAAATGCATCAATAGTTGTTTTATATAAAGTTGTTTTATACAAAAAAACGGGAGCTAAGCTCCCGCTTTTTAAGTATTAGTTAGATACTCTCTTCTTAGACATAACGTCGATAACTACAGCTGCTAGTAAAACCATACCTTTAACAGCCTTTTGCCAGTTAGCGTCAACACCTAAGATAGACATACCGTTGTTTAGAACACCCATGAAGACAGCACCGATAACAGCACCACCTACGGTACCAACACCACCGTATGCTGAAGCACCACCGATGAAGCATGAACCGATAGCATCAAGCTCATAACCAGTACCAGCCATAGGAGATGCTGAGTTGAAACGAGCTACGCAAACTAAAGCGCCAACAGCTGCTAAGAAGCCCATGTTAACGAATGATAAGAATAGTAAGCGGTTGGTGTTAACACCTGATAGCTTAGCTGCCTTCTCATTACCACCTAATGCGTACATACGACGACCAGTTACAGTCTTATTAGCAACGAATGCGTAGAATAAAACGATAATGGCAATTAAGATTAGGATTAGTGGGATACCCTTGTTGTTAGCAAGTAGTAAGCTTGATGCGATGATTGCAAATAGAATGATCACATGCTTGAATAAGAAAGCGTACATTGGCTCTACTTCATAGCCTTTCTTCTGCTTGCTTACGCGGCTGTAGATAATGCCAACTAAGTAAACAATTACTAAAAGGATAGTAACAGTTACAGTTGAGCTATAAGCGTCAGCACGATGAGCTGGGAAGAATGAGGTGAAGATGCTTAAGTACTCTGATGGGAATGGGTTAATGGTAATACCATCTAGTACGATAAGAGCTAAACCACGGAATAGCAACATACCAGCTAAGGTTACGATGAATGATGGAATACGGATGTATGCAACCCAGAAACCATGCCATGCACCAATTGCGATACCTAATAGTAAGCAAACTGCCATTGATAGGTAAATATTCATTTCGTTATTTACCATCATTACGCCTGCTACTGCACCGATTAAGGCAACTACAGAACCTACTGACAAGTCGATGTTACCGCAACCGATAATTAGGAATAACATACCTACAGCAAGGATAATCACATAGCTGTTTTGGTAAATGATGTTTGTAAAGTTAGATGGTGAGAATAATGATCCGTGACCTGTTGATCTAATTGCAACCTCGAATAAGATCATTACTAAAACTAGCGCAATTAACAATGAATTACGCTTTAACATGTTCATAATGTACATAGTTTATTGCTCCAATGTGCGTTTCTTGCCTGAGGTGCGTAGAATTGCACCCATGATGCTCTCTTGTGATGCTTCAGAACGTGGCATCTTAGCTACAATCTTGCCTTCGTTCATCACATATACGGTATCAGACATACCTAAAACTTCAGGTAGTTCTGATGAGATCATCAACACAGCTTTGCCCTGCTCAACAAGTTTGTTGATTAGGCAGTAGATTTCGTATTTAGCACCAACGTCGATACCACGAGTAGGCTCGTCTAAGATTAGTACGTCAGGATGTGCGAAAATCCATTTAGCAAGTAGCACCTTTTGCTGGTTACCACCTGATAGATTACCTACATTCTGTAATACAGTTGCGCACTTAACGTTTAGATCTTGCTTTAACTCTTTAGCAGTCTTTAACTCAAGATCATGGTCAATTACGCCCTTGTCTGACACACCTTCAAGATTTGCTAAGGTCATGTTAGTTGAAATTGGGTTTTCAAGTACTAGACCATCGCCTTTACGATCTTCAGTTACATAAGCAAGACCTGCAGCAATTGCATCAGATACAATGTTTAGATGTACCTCTTTGCCATGGATCTTGACATGACCTGAAATTTTAGTGCCATATGACTTACCAAATAAGCTCTTAGCAAACTCGGTACGACCTGCGCCCATAAGACCTGCTAGACCTACTACCTCACCTTTGTGAATGGTAATTGCAACATTGTCATTTACCTTTCTATCTAAGTTTAGTGGGTGGTGAACAGTCCAGTCTGTTATTTCCATTAAGACTTCATCTGAAATCTTGTGCTCTGGGCTACGCTTTGGATAACGGTCGGTTAATGCACGACCAACCATGCCTGCAATAATTCTATCTTCTGATACTTCGTGATTATTGTTATCTAAGGTTTCAATAGTTGAACCATCACGAACTACAGTGATTGAATTTGCAATGTAAGAAATTTCGTTTAGCTTGTGTGAAATGATGATTGAGGTCATGCCCTCTTCTCTAAACTTAGCAATTAAGTCTAGAAGTTTCTGGGACTCTGACTCATTTAATGAAGCAGTTGGCTCATCTAAAATTAACAAACGGCAGTTTTTAGAAATTGCCTTTGCAATTTCAACTAGCTGTTGTTTACCAACACCAATGTCCTTAATTAAGGTATGAGGATCTTCATCTAGACCTACTAGGTCCATTAACTCTTTAGCGCGTTGGAATGTACGTGGCCAATCAATAACGCCATTTGAGTAAGCAGCTGTTCTTTCATTTCCTAGGAACATGTTCTCAGCAATTGAAAGATATGGTACCATCGCAAGCTCTTGATGGATAATTACAATACCTTTTGACTCTGAGTCATGGATCTTACTAAACTTACAAGTCTCATTATCAAAGATGATGTCACCTTCGTATGAGCCGTAAGGATAAATACCACTTAAGACGTTCATCAAGGTTGACTTACCTGCACCGTTTTCACCTACTAGTGCGTGTACTTCACCTTCTTTCACCTCTAAGTTTACGTCTTTTAAGGCAGTAACCTTACCAAAACGCTTAGTGATGTTCTGCATCTTAAGCAAAATTTTTTGCTCAGTCATACTTTTCTCCAAAACAGGCCGGAAAACCGGCCTGCTTACATGTTTAAAAAGAGTTTGATTTAATTACTTAACTTCTTTTTCAGTGTAGTAACCAGAATCAATTAGAACCTCTTTTAAGTTGTCCTTAGTTACAACGATAGGAGTGCATAGGTATGAAGGGATGATGCCAGTACCGTTATCATAGGTCTTAGTATCGTTTACAGGAACTTCAGTCTTGTTAACAATAGCGGTAACCATCTTAACAACCTGGTCAGCTAGTAATCGGGTATCCTTGAATACTGACATGGTTTGTAGACCACGCTTCATGTTCTTAACTGATGGCTTATCGCAGTCCTGACCAGTTAATACAGGGAAGTTGTCTTTGTTGTAACCTGCTGCTGTTAAAGCATTGGTAATACCGTTTGCTACAGAGTCATTTGAAGATAGAATTGCATCTAGTGGAGTACCCTCAGGGCCATAGCCGTTTGAAGAAATTAAGTTCTCCATACGCTTTTGAGCTTCCTCAGTTGACCAGTTTAGAGTTGCAACCTGAGCTTTCTCAGTCTGGCCTGACTTACATACTAACTTACCTGATTCTAAGTATGGCTTTAAGATATCCATTGCGCCGCCGAAGAAGAAGTTTACGTTGTTATCATCGATAGAACCGGTGAAGAACTCGATATTCTTTGGCTTGGTGTTAGCGTCTTTTAACTTTAATGCATCTACTAAGTAATTACCTTGGATTTGACCTACTTTGTAGTTATCGAAGGTTGCATAGTAAGAAATTGCATCTGAATTCATGATTAAGCGATCGTATGAAACAACTGGGATGCCCTTATCCTTAGCACCTGCTAAAGCGGTGGTTAAAGCGCCGCCATCGATAGGAGCAACAACTAATACGTCGCAGTTTGCTGAAACTAAGTTCTCGATCTGGCTTACCTGAGTAGGAATATCATTGTCACCAGCATATAGTAACTCAACCTTGTAACCTGCAGCCTCTAACTGATCTTTTAGATTGTGACCGTCCTGGTTCCAACGCTGTAAAGACTGGGTTGGCATAGAAACACCGATCTTAGTTGCATTAGCGGTTGAAGCAAAAGCGGTGCAAGCGAAAACTGCGCAAGCTAGGGTGGTTAGAGTAGTCTTAAATTTCATATTAAACCTCATGTTTGATTTTATAACTGTGCACGTGCACATAATCACTATAGATCTAGTCAAATAATTTTGCACACATTCTTTTTAATTTGTATGCAAAATTGAGATTCTAGTCATATAATTTTATGTAACTTACTGTTTTATATATATTTATTTAAACTAAAACAATATTGTGTTATAAATATATTGCACACTGCATCTGCTTTCGTGCCTATTTCGCAAACGGTTACGCAAAATGTAACAATTCTGTAAAATAAAATGTAACAAATACTTTGTAACTTACTGATCTATAGAACAATTGTTGATATATAAGGATTGCACAGACTGACTAATTTGATAGATCATTTTAAGTGTGCATGCACGGTCTAAATAAAAGCGAATATTGTCAATAAAAAAGTCAATTTTGTGCAGTATTTTTTATAAAAAAAAATCGCGCTCATGATTGTTTTGATCATGAACGCGACATTTAGCTTATATAAGCTGTTTATTTAAACTTTTTTAACAAAATTTTACTTATTTTTGCCCTTAACATTATTACATCCATCTTGATTGCCTAAAGCGCATGCCTTCTTGAATAGAGCTTGTGCTTTAGCCTTGTTGGCCTTAACGCCCATTGCATCGCGATAGATATAACCTAAAAGGTTACAACCAAGTGAATTTTGTCCATCACAGGCCATAGTAAATAATTCACGCGCTTTAACAAAATCTTCTTTTACACCTTGACCATAAGCATACATGATGCCCATGTTCGTGCATGCTAATGCATCTTTTAAAGCACAGGAGTGCTTAAATAGATCTAAAGCTTTAGCGTAATCTCTGCCTATACCGCGACCATTTTGATACATGGTGCCGATATTAGTACAACCTTCAACTGAGCCTAAAGTACAGCTTTTACTAAAGTAGTTAGCAGCCTCGCTATCATCTTCTGTTACACCATCACCGTTGATGTACATGATGCCAACAGTTGAACAAGCCTGAGCATAATTTAACGAGCAGCTTTGTTTATATGCAGTAAAGGCTTTAGGTAAATCAACATTAGTACCAGTACCTTCTTGTAAAGTCTGACCTAGATAGTAACAACCTTCCCTATCATTGCCTTGACAGCTTTTATGGAAATACTCAAAGCCTTTTTTAAGATCGGTTTTAATACCAATACCACGATGGTACATTAAACCTAAATTTGAACAGCCATGTGCATCGCCATTAAGACATGCTTTATTAAATAGATCTGATGCCAAATTAAAGTCTGTTTTGACACTTAGACCATTAGCATACATATTGCCAAGGTTAGTGCAGCCTTGTGGAGAATCTAACTCACAGCCTTTTGAAAAGTACTTAAAAGCATTTGGATAATCTTGCTTGGTACCTAATGCAGAGTAATACATTAAACCTAAATTAGCACAGCCTTGGCCGTTGCCAAGATCACAGCCTTTTTTGTACAACTCCATAGCCTTAGCAAAGTCTTGAGTAGTAGAGTCACCTTTTTCATACACTACACCTAAGTATGTGCATGATCTAGGATCATCTAGTGCACAGCCTTTTTCAAATGCTTTTTTAGATGAGGCGTAATTCTGTCTAATGTCATTGCCATTAGCAAAAATAAGACCTAGATTTGAACAAGATGATTTAAAACCTGCTTCACATGCCTTTTGATAAAACTCTGTTGCTGCCACAAAATCAGGATTTTGACCTTTAACAAGTTCATCGGCTATCGAAGCGCAGATCTCCCCTTGTCCTAATGAGCAAGCCTTAAGTAAGATGGACTTGGCTTTTTCTTGGTCAACTTCAATTTTTTTGCCTTTACTATCAACACCAGCGTTATAGGCAGTGCCTGCCTCTACGCAAGCTTTGCCATCTCCTTGATTGCACTTATCCTCGGCAATATCGGTAGGAGTTTTAGAGCAATTACAAAGTGCTAAAGTAAAAACAGGTAGCAAACATGCAATTTTGAGTTTTGATATCATTGTGATTAAAATTTTTGTTTAAATTTTGTTGTTGTGTTTTGATGTTGAAAAAACATAGGCTATATTATAGCAAACGCAAAATAAGTCATACAAAAAACTAAAAATGCACAACGAACAATCAATTAAGTCTTCTATTCTTGCCGGTAAATTAAGCTTTTTACTAGCAGGCGTGGGTATGGCTCCATGGGCTGCGATTATGCCTTATGTAAAAGATAGACTTAATTTAGATGAGCTAAGTTATGCTTATTTAATCTTATGCTTTGGCATTGGCGCTGTCATCGGCATGCCACTGACCGGCTACTTTGTAAAAAAGCTAGGTGTAAGACCTTGTCTTGTCATCGCTACCCTATTTTTGTTTATATCTTTAGTTTTAATCTCAAGTCCCCTACCCTATGAAATCTGTTTTATTGTAGTTATTGCTTGGGGATTTTTCCTAGGTATAACTGAAGTGGCTAACAATGTGCATGGCACTTTATTTGAAGATCTCTACCACAAGCACTTGTTATCATCATTTCATGCCTTTGCTACAGTTGGATGTTTGCTCTCGGCAATCTTGTACCCAATCTTACTTTCAGTAAACATCACGCCATTAAGTTTAGCTGTAGGATTATTTTTACTTAATCTTTTAGGCCTTATCTATTGTCAAAAACATCTTCTAAACACCCACGGTCAGCGTGATAAGAAGGAAGTTGATAATAATACTAAGATGCCTTTTACCTTTATTGTGTTAGCAGGCATTGCATGTCTTTTAATGTATTTATGTGAAGGCATGGTTTACGACTGGAGTGGAGTGTTCTTACATGAAAGTTGCAAAGTACCTTTAGAGATAGCATCAGTTGGCTATGTAACCTTTCAACTTTGCGTGGCAATTATGCTTTTCTTTGGTGACAGGATCACCACTAGAGCAGGAGGCAGACGCTTGCTTACCATAGGTGCCATCATTGCTTTTATTACCCTAATGACAGTTGTCTTTTCAAGTAATGCTATAGTGGTTGTAATAGCCTTTGCTATTTTAGGTTTAGCTTTAGCTAATACCGTACCTGTAATTATGTCGCACACGGCGGCACATTGTGGTGAGAATAAGTCAAAAGCAATTTCAATTGTGGGAACTTTAGGTTACGCAGGTGTTTTGGTAGGCCCAGGTATACTTGGATTTTTTGCCATGCATTTTGGTTTGCATGCAATCTTTGCTTGCACAGCCACACTCTGTCTAATCATGGCCTGGCTGTGCTTTGTGATTTTGAAGGTTAAAAAGAGCTAAGAATCTAAAGTTACATGTAGAGATTTTTTAAGATCTCAAACTCGCTGGCTTTTAATAATCCCTTATCAACTAACGAGCGAAGACGGACGATGTTCTCATCTTCAACCTTTTTCTCTTCAACTTTTGGCTTAGTATCTAAAGTTTCGGTTAGCTTAGTTGCTTTTTCAACCACGTTTTTAGCAAAGCTTGCGATACCGTCTTGATTTAAAGCAGAGTTAAGCTCTCTATCGATACACTCTTTAGCTGCGAGTTTTTCAAGCTCTACATCTACACCTACTTGAGAATTTGGATCAACATAGACGATAGGTGATCCATAGTACATGCCCACGTCATCTTCAACATTTGACATATCCCAGGTAGGCTTTTTAGCAAAGTAACGAGCGTACATAAACATAAAGCGCATGTTCTTTACTTTTTCGATATTCCAGCCATCTAAAGGATAACTAAAGGCAGCTGCGTCATAGAACATAGCTTGCATGTTCTCAACTTTAGATACATCCCATGAGGAGATGTCTTGATTAAAAGATGAGGCAAACTGGAACATACCACGCATGTTAGTAACTTTGCCTACATTCCATTTAGAGATGTCTTCATTGAAGTTTTTAGCATAACAAAACATAAAAGACATATTGGTAACATTAGATACATCCCAAGTTTCGATGCCATCGTAGAAGAAGCGAGCCTGCTCACCTGTTTCTAAACGAGGCTCAAATAAGTGGCTCATATCGGTGATTTTTGAAGTATTGATCTGAGCTAATTCAATGTCTTCATTTAAGATTAGCTTACGTAACTCCTGCTTAGTCGTAGGACGATACTTTCTTAAAAATCCCATAATTGTGTCCTAGGTTAGTTTGTTTGATTGTTGTTTTTCTCAATCATAGTGGATTTTTAAGCTCTTTTGTATGCCCTATATCGCAATTTCGCAATATTTTCAAAGTTTACGTAAATTGCGAATTATATTTTGCGATTTTACGGATAAATTGCGGTAAAATGTTCTTAAGGCTTAGTTTGTACTTAATAGTAATACCGTGCTCAAATTTTTAGTGGAGCTAAAATAATAAAATATACGCACTTTAAATTAGCAAAGTATGCGGAGATTATATGTTTAAGTTTTTATCAATCATTCTAGCTGCGATTATGACCTTTACTTTAACTGCTTGTGGCGAGGGTGATAAAGCTGAGACTGTTGCAACTAAATTCATTCAAGCTGTGTATAAAGCAGATGTAAAAGATGCAATGTCATATATAGATTTTTCAGTAAAGGATGCAAAAGATGAAGTAGC
>ONCS01000091.1 GCA_900316375.1 uncultured Succinatimonas sp.
AGACTACTTTACGCGCATTTATCCTCGCACTAAAGTACGAGGCTTTATGCGCTCTTCTTTTTAGGGTAAAAAGCTTTGTAAGAGCTTCAAAATAGATGTTTTCTTATTTTCATCTTTTCCACATAACACATTAGTCAAAAGGCTTTTGCACATTAAGTTTTTTAGACAATTAGTGTTATCTAATTTAGCGCTATTTGCAATTAAACCACTTTCATACAAAGGTTGTTTTTCAAGATCTGCACAAATCATAAATACCTCTTTTTCAATGTTTAATTGCCATATCTAAAAAAGCATAATACCAACTACTAAAAAAGGACTTAAGTTCTTAGTTGTAGTAAACATAAAACTAAAGTCCTTAAAGAATGAATTAAGTTAAACTTAACCTTCTACGCCTTTTTCAAGCCAAAGTTTAGCAAGCTCAAGATTTACTTCATAGGTTTCAGCACCACCTGTAAAGCCTGACTTATGGATAAAGGTAGTCTTAGAAAGGCCAGTTACTTTATCAAGCTCAACATCGTTTAAGCCACGCCATTCAACAGGTGCTGAACAACGGTTTTTAAAGCGATTAGCTTTAGATACAGGAAGTGACTGTACTCTCCAGCGACCATTTCTATCTGGGTATACTGCAATCTTACACTCTTTAAAAGCATCAAGATTATTAAGTACTGCCTGTGTCCATGGGAGTTTTTCATGAATGATTAAAAGTGGACCACCATGATAAGCATCTAATACCTTAGCAATACCACTTTCAGTGTGTAGAGCATTGATAGCAGTATTTAATAAAATAGTTTTTAGCATTTTTACAGTGTTGTTAAATGCTTTATCTTGCTCTTCAGGGGTAGCAGTTGGCATGTTTTGCATAGCTACGATATATGGAATATCAGGGCTTGCAGTGTATAACTCATTTAATCTTTCAACAATGGCTTTTTCACCATCAGTTTTAGCATCAGCAATGGTGTCTACATAACTTGTAAGCTGGCCATTATCATTTAAATCAATCATGGTCATAAAGTCAGTATCAATGCGTTTGAAGGCATTTTCAATGACTTTAGCACTTGGATTAAATGGTAGATCTTTTTTAGCCACAGCTTTTAAGTAATCAATACCAAATTTCTTCCACATGAGACCTGCTGTTGCGTACTTCACGCCATTGTCACGGCATAAGGTAAAGTCTTTACTGTGGTGATCATAGTGTTTGTCATCATTTTTGTTAGATACATCGATGACAATGTCAGCTTTTTCAAGTTGTTCTTCATCACGTGATCTAATAATGGTGCAGTTATCAAAAAGGTAGGTAAGAATGGCACAAGCTGTAGTCTCATCAGCATGGAAGGTGCCATTGTGGGTAGCAATAATCATAAAAGCTCCTTAGTTGGTTTATTCTAACATAGATATTTTGCTCAAAAGTGTTAGCTCAAAAACGCTTGTATTATTTTCTTGTACCTTTTTTGAATATTCACAATATCTGCATGGGTAAAAAGTCTGCAAATAATTTTAAAAAAGTCATTAAAAACAAAGAAAACTTGCTAAGATCATGGAAGTTTAAATTACTTTTTTCTCAAAATTAAAAGATGTCTAATTACAAAGTTTATTTAGCCCCATTAGAAGGTCTAGCCGATGGCCCGATGCGTAAAGTTTTATGTCGCCACGGTGGTTATGACTTATGCTTTTCTGAGTTTATTCGTGTCACTGATATTCCAGTATCTACAAAGACACTTTTACGTGAAGTACCTGAGTATGAAAATGACTGTAAGACCGAGGATGGTACTGATGTACGTGTGCAGCTATTAGGTGATAACCCAAAGGTGATGGCTCAATCTGCTATGATTGCCAATAAACTAGGTGCTAAATCAATTGATATTAACTTTGGTTGCCCAAGTCGCTTTGTCCACCACTCTGGTGCCATGCTTTTAAAAGAGCCAGAACTCATGCACGAGATTGTTGAGACTGTAAGACAAGAGTTAGACCCAAGTTGCTTATTGTCAGTTAAAATCCGCTTAGGCTTTGCTGAAAAGTCAGAGTGTACAGAAATTGTCAAAGCCATTGCTATAGATGGTGTAAGTGAAATTACCGTACATTGTCGTACCCGCAAAGGCCTATATAAAGA
The DNA here is from genome assembly GCA_900316375.1 of uncultured Succinatimonas sp. Lineage (GTDB taxonomy): Bacteria > Pseudomonadota > Gammaproteobacteria > Enterobacterales > Succinivibrionaceae > Succinivibrio. The sequence goes on from ONCS01000091.1 coordinate 2,108, forward strand.
TGACGATTTGGACTGGAGCTATTTAAAGCCACTACATGAGTTATGTCCTAACATTACTTTAATTGCCAATGGTAATGTCAATAACTTTGAGGATGCTGTAAATTGTGAAAAGGCAACCGGCTGTAATTACTTTATGTGTGGCCGTGGCGCTTTTCCAATACCAAATTTAGGTCATGTGATTAAAGATAATGTAAAGCCTTTTTCTATAGCTGATGTCTTACGTACCGATATTGAGGTAATTGAAGAGTTTTCTAAGACTGATAGAACTGAAAAAATCGTTATGGATAGAGCAAAACAGTTCTTAGGTTACGCTAGAGTTCACAGAAAAAAGTTAATTCCTTTCTTTAAAGACTTCTGTCGCAGTCAAACTATCAAAGATGGCTTAAAATTACTAGAAAGCGAAATTAAAAATCAGGAGACATCTGATGCTCAATAATTTTAAAAATAAATTTAAAACAGTATCACTATTTACTACAGCACTAACCTTATTACTTTCATCAACTAATGCGTCTGCTCAAATTCAAGTAGCAACTTTACCTACAGTACCTGAGTCATGGACCGTATCGATTGAAGGTACTACAGTGATTTACGCATCTCCTGTAAATAAAAAATTAAAGCAGCCATCAAGCTCAGTACGTTTTACTTATTCAAAAAGAACTACTGAGAAAAATGAAGAAGGTGAGACTATCACTCTAGATGCTAAGGCAGTAACTGATAGATATGTAAAGAAAAATGAGTGTAAAGCTCCTCGTCAGTTAGGTATTGGCTTTTATACTGCAGCATGCCCTTCAATTAGCCGTGATGTTGTAATCGTAGGTGAGGCTAATAACATGTACACTGTGGAGATCACAGGTGAATATACCTCAATTGCTAAAAGCTTAATCAATGAGTATGTAAGAAACATTGTTAACGGCAAGCGTACTTTTGAAGATAGAAATATCGGTGAGCCTGTGGGAACGAAGTAAGGTGTTTCCATAACTTCATTTTGCTTTTGATTGATGGTAAATTCTAGACATTGCGTAAATCCAAGTAACCATGACTTTCAAATCGTACTCAACTGTGATTACGTAGACAAGTCATTGCTACTAGATTTACTTAATTCATCAATTAATACCACCGAGCGTTTCATCTGCGTATCAAGTTTTAGACGCTCTGGTAAGTCCTTTGCTTGCTCGATGATCAATGCCTACTATTCAAAAGACTGTAACTCTAAAGAGCAATTTTCCAAACTTAAAATTTTCAAAACTGATAACTTTGCAAAGTACTTAAATCAATTCAATGTCATTTATCTTGATATTAAGTCGCTAGTAGATAGAGCAACAAATGAGCATGATGTTGTTGAGGTCATTAAATTAACCATTACCAAAGAGTTGCAAGATACTTTTACAACCTTGTTTGAAAATGGTAAAAACTACAATGTATACGAGGCTTTAAAGCTTGTTTGCGCAGGTACTTCTACAAAGTTTGTAGCCATCATTGATGATTTTGATTATATCTTTAGAAAGATGCCTTATGATTTTGCCTTGCAAGATAAGTACATGGAGCTTTTAAGAAACTTGTTTAAGTCTACCTGTACGTCTGATTGCTTTGCCTTAGCTTATATGACTGGCATCTTTTCAGTATCAAGATCTGCAAATCAATCATCATTAAACAATGTCATGCAGTACAACATGCTCTCTCCTAGCAGATATGGTCCATTTTTAGCATTTACTAATGATGAGGTTAAAGTAATTTGTAGAGATTATGGCTTTGATTATGATAAGGTTCGTCGTTGGTACGGTGGGTATCAATTAGGGGATATTGAAAGTTACAATCCTGATGCCTTGATGGGCTTGATTTTAAACAATGGTCAGTTTGGAAGTTTTTTCTCTGAAAGCAAAACTAATGGTTTAAGTGTAGCTCTTGATAAAAAATTTGAAGATCTTAAAGATAAGATAATAGCTTTGTTAAATGGGCATAAGGTTAGAGTTGATTCAACTTCATTTGAGAATAATCTAGAATCTTTAAATAACACTGATGCAGTTTTAGTGTACTTAGTTCTTTTAGGGTACTTAGGCTTTGATGAAGTAACAAGCTCTGTCTATGTTCCAAATGAGTCAATTAGACGCGTGCTGTATCGTGAGATTACTTCAAGAAAATGGCCTGAGTACTTAAAAGAGTATCAAATGTCTCAAGAGTTTTTAGATAATGTTTATTTGAAAAATACTGATGTAGTTTCAAAAGAAATTCAAAGCATTCATCAAGAAATGGCTAATCTGTGGAATTACAACAATGGATCAACTTTAAAAAAAACTATACTTACTGCTTTTGCCGCTTGTATAGATAAGTATCAAAGTCCGCGTTTAGAGTTACCATCAGGTAAAGGTTTTGCTGATGTTGTCTATATACCAAAAGATGAATTTAAAGTTGATGAGATCCCCGCTTTGATTATTGAGCTTAAATTGAATAAGGTCTCAATTCAAGCTCTTGAACAGATCAAAGAGCGCGATTATGTGTCAAAAATTAAGGCATTTGTTAATTGGGCTTTCTTAGTTGGCATTAACTATGATGAAAAGAGCAAAGAGCATAGTTGCGAGATCGAAGAAGTAGAGTTTTAGTTAGAATCCTCTTTTATATTGCAACAGGCCAAAAATAATAAAGCCACCTTCAATCTCATCAAAGGTGGCTTTCAAATCTTAAAGTTTCTAAAAGTAAAGTCTTAATCTAAGTCTTAAGCTTCTTTCTTAGCTTTCTTACCAAATAATAGGCTTGCTACAACACCAGTGCCTAAAGAGATAGCAATTACAATTAAAGATGTGTAAACGCTGATCTCTAGACCAAAGCCAAAGAGGTGTAGTGAAGCAGCGGCTGCTAGCTTAAATGCTACGAAGAATAGCAAGAAAATAACAGCCTTCTCAAGATAAACTAGAGCATTACGTAGCGCATCTAGAATAAAGTACATTGAACGTAAGCCCATGATTGCCATGATCATGCATGAGTACACGATAAATGGATCTTGAGATACGGCAATGACAGCAGGAACAGAGTCAAAAGCAAACATTACATCAGATGTTTCAACAATAGCTAAACATAAGAATAATGGAGTGCAGAATAGGGCACCTTTACGCTTTAACTCGACATTCTTGTTTTCTTCTTTTTTAAGCTCTTCTTCAACATGATGCTTTGATAAGAAGAAATTGTGACCTACTAACTTTGGATAGATTGGCATAAAGAAACGAACAAACTTGTAAGCTGGGTGGCCAGAGAAATCTGAGGTCTCATCAGACTCTTTCTTCTTAATCATGAGGATAGCTGATAGGGCAACCATAAATGAGAAGACGAACTCTACATAAGGTCCTAGGGCAAATAGTGAGGTACCAACTAACACGAAGATTAGTCTAAAGACTACAGCACCTAGCACGCCCCAGTATAGTACACGGTGGGTAAAGCCTGATTTAATACCAAACCAAGCAAATACAGCCATGATAGCAAAGAGGTTATCTACAGATAGTGCCATCTCAAAGGCGTAACCTGCGAAGTATAAACTTGCTACCTCTGATGAGAAGTGGAAGTTTAAGAAGATACCAAAAGTTACACCTACAGCTACCCAAAATAATGACCAAAAGGTAGCAGCTTTAAGTGAAATTGGCTTATCAGCACGATGAGCGTAAAGGTCAATAATAAGACCTGCAATAGCTAATAAGGTGAAGATGATGACTGATTCAGTTTCAAGTCCGATATGCGGAACTGTGTGCATGTATTACATCCTTTGAAAGTGATAAATTGCATACTTAAAAATGCATGGCTATGATACAACAAAACGTGAAAATTACCACAGAAAAATAGGCTTTTATCTGTTGCTTTATTCATAGCTTTTAGTTGTTGGTGCAAAGTTTTGAAAGTTTAACAGGGAATTGTTAACAAAGACTTAGCTAAGATTAGATCTCATCATAATCACACAAGCAACGCGACTTGTTATTTACAATGTCATCCATCATCACGTCATAGTCTTTATATAAATCAATGACCATGATGTGGCTGTCCCCGTAATCCATCATGGTTACAGCGTTAGTCTCAATTAGTTTAGGAATGATTGGATCAACAGTATTTACTACCTTTCTATCAAGATATCTTACAAACATGGAATAAGTTCTTTTAGTTACTTTTCCATCCACATCGATGTAATCACCTATAAAGTTTTTTGTAAAGCGGTATTTTACAATCCCTGACATCTGCTCTACATAATGGGTAAAAGTAAAACTGTGTTGCAAAGATACATCAATAATTAGATTTTTAAAGTGATGCTCTTTCATGAAAGCAAAAGGGGAGTTGCTTGCAAAAGCGTCGGTATTATCAAGTGCTACCATCTTAGCTTGATAAAAGCCTGCTACAGCAAATGAGAATATTGGATGCTTAGTTCTTTTAAAATCAGAACGCTGCATTGCAAGATTATTTAATGCTCCAACCTGACATGGTGCATTTTTAATATCATAAGGTACGCCATGACAAAAGTCGTAATTATAGGTTGGAAAAGCAATTGTACCTTGAGGTCCTACTTTTTTAATCAGTAAGTCAATTAAGATTTCATGATTGAACTTTTGATGATTGTGTTTAGCAAGTTTCATTGCTTTTAAATAAAGCTTTTTGATGTCATTTGAAACTAGAACATGATCTCCTTCTTCAATTGGAAGTTTATCGACAAAATCTTCAAGACTTACAAATTCCATAATCGACCTTAAATTTGATGATTAGATTATAAAGTGCTACCTAGTTTTATTAGGACGCTATTTAATTATACGGCGCGATGTGGTCTATACTTAAGGAAAGCTTTTAAAGAATGTGAGGCAAAGATGACTAACAGCAAAGATTTAAAAGACTTAGACTACTACATGTCCTTAAACTACCAGATGGTGTTAACCGAAGCTCCTGATGAAGATGGCTATGTAGTTTCATTTCCTGACTTACCAGGCTGTCTTACCTGTGGTGAAACAGTAGATGAGGCAAAAGCCATGGCAGAGGATGCTAAAAAGTGCTGGTTTAGCGCCATGCTTGAAGAGCACCTGCCAATTAAAGAGCCACAGAATTAACCTTAACCTATGCATCGACTTTGGTCAAATTGATTAGTGTCACAGTAAATCAATAGTCTGCATCAAATCAGCTCTTATCTCTTCAAAAAATCAAAAGCCTCAAGCTCAATTTAAATTAAGCTCAAGGCTTTAAAACTATCAACTTTAGAAAATAAAAACTTCCAAAGTCCAAATGTAAACTTATCTTACAAAGTTATAGTTCTGTAATGGCTTACCTTGCTCATAGCGGTTAGTTGCATCAGGTAGAGGGGATTCATCAAAGCAACTTGTAGTACCTTTGTGGCAAGTAGGACCATCAGGGCGAGCTAATACTAATAAAGTATCCTTATCACAATCACAGGTAATACCTCTCATGTGTAGGAAGTTTCCTGACTCTTCACCTTTAGTCCAAAGCTTTTGACGGGTTCTTGAAAAGAAGGTTACTAAGCCTGTATCAATAGTCTTTTGTAGAGACTCTTTGTTCATGTAGCCCATCATTAAAACTTGAGCAGTTTGACAGTCTTGAACAATAGCTGGCATCATGCCATCTACTTTATCAAAATCTAGCTCATCAATGCTTTGAAAGCCATGTAGAGAATAGTTAATCTTACTCACGGATGATAACTCCCTTTGCCTTTAGATAATCTTTTAACTCTGGAATATGAATAGTACCTTTGTGGAAAACAGATGCAGCTAGTGCGCCATCACAATGAGCGATGTCAAAAGCTTCAAAGAAGTGATCCATGGTACCTGCACCACCTGAGGCAATTAAAGGTACTTTGCAAATTTCGCGGACCTTTTGTAACTGTACTAAATCATAACCATTGCGCATGCCATCTTGATTCATCATGTTTAAAACAATTTCACCGGCACCGCGCTTTTGTACTTCTTTAACCCAGTCTAAGGTCTTCCAAGTGGTGGTCACAGTACGGCTAACATCACCTGTGTATTGCTTTACTTGGTATTCATTTGTGCCTTTATTAAAGTAAGTATCAATACCTACAACTACACACTGTACACCAAACTTGTCAGCAAGTCTGGTAATTAAGCTAGGGTCAGCTAAGGCAGGAGAGTTAATTGAGATCTTATCAGCGCCATAGGCTAAAATGGTCTGAGCATCTTCAACTGATTTAATGCCACCTGCGACTGCAAATGGAATGTTGATAACCTCAGCAACCTTGGCAACCCATGACTTATCGACACGGCGGTTATCAGATGAGGCGGTAATATCATAGAACACTAGCTCATCAGCGCCTTCATCAGCATAGCGCTTAGCAAGATCTAATATTGATCCCATCACCTCATGATTTCTAAACTGTACGCCTTTAACTACGACGCCATCACGTACATCAAGACATGGAATTATGCGTTTTGCCAGCATTTAACAGCCTCCTCAACGCTAAATTTACCTTCAAGTAAAGATCTACCTAAAACAACAGAGTGAGCACCAGCGGTAGCTACTGCTTTAATATCATCAAGAGATGAAATACCACCTGATGCGATAATATCAAGCTGTGGATACTTCTTATATAAAGTAGCATATAAAGAGTTATTAGCTCCTTTCATCATACCGTCACGGCTAATGTCAGTAACCAACACGTGCTCAATATGATATGGTAAGAAGTGACCTAAAATTTGATCTAAAGTGGTATTAGATGTCTTAAGCCAACCGTGAGTTGCTACATATGGTACGCCGTTTTCTAGACGTACATCTAAGGCTAGGGTAAAGTGCTCAGGGCCAAAGTAGTTAAGCCATCCACGTACAAGCTCTGGGTGTTTTACGGCAACTGAGCCTACAACTACACGCTCAACACCGATATTTAATAAATTCTCAATATCAAAGGATGAACGGATACCACCGCCAGTTTGAATTGGAAGAGGGGAGGCTTTAACAATCTTGGAGATTAAAGCGCGTTGACGGTAGATTGGATCTTTTGCTCCATCTAAATCTACAATGTGGATAAGCTCTGCGCCTTGATTAGCTACATCACAAATTCTTTTGATAGGATCAACGTTAAAGATGGTCTTTTGTTTAAAGTCACCTTGCTTTAAACGTACTACATGACCGCCTGATAAATCTAATGCTGGAATGATCATCTATATAACCTTTTTTAAACCTTTGTTAAACTTTTTTAAAACCTTTTATAAAAGATTTTATCTTAATACTGAATAAGTCCTGTCAAAAGTTAGAAATTCTGAATAAAGTTAGTTAAAAGCTTTTCGCCATTTGCTGATGACTTTTCTGGGTGGAACTGTACGCCCATGAAGTTGTTGTGAGCAATAGCAGATGAGAACTTAGTGCCATAGTCAGTCACACCAATCGTATCTTCACTTAAATCCATAGCAAATGAGTGGTCAAAGTAGAAGAAAGAGTCTTGCTTGATACCATCAAATAATGGGTGGTCGGTGTGATGTACTGTATTCCATCCCATGTGTGGCATACGTAACTCTGTATTTTCTGGTAAATGCACTACATGGTTTTTAACTATACCTAAGCAGTCGATAGTCTTAGCGTTTGACTCAAGTGGCACTTCAGTTGAATCAGTTGCCTGAATTTGCATACCTAAACAAATGCCTAAAAGAGGCTTTTGATTGTTTAGCACAAAATCTACAAGCTTATTGTCACGTAAACCATTCATAGCCGAGATGGCAGCACCGACACCAGGGAGCACTAATCTATCGGCATCTTTCATTTGCTCTACATCATTAGAGATAGTTGCTTCATAGCCTAGGCGTTTGAAGGCTTGATAGACAGAGTTTAAATTAGCAGAGCCGGTGTTGATAATATAAATCTTCATAAAGAACCTTTTAAACTTAATCTAAAGGTGAAAATTCTAAACTTATAACTTACCCTTTGATGATGGTAGCTCATTACCATGTCTTGCTAGAGCTACACGTAGAGCGCGACCAAAGGCTTTAAATAAAGCTTCAATTTGGTGGTGGCAGTTACCTTCAGTTACCATCATATGCATAGATAGACCTAAGGCAACCGATAATGACTCAAAGAAGTGTGGTACCATTTGTGCATTCATTTGACCTACCTTATCACGGGTAAAGTCAGCACAGAAATCAAACTCAACGTGAGGACGACCTGAGATATCAAGTGCTACAGTTACATTGTCATCGTCTAGGCAGTCCGCGAACACCTTAGCGTAAACTTCATCCATTGGAAGTACAAAACCAAAACGGCCAATACCACGCTTGTCACCTAAAGCTTTTAAAATGGCCTGACCTAAAGCGATACCTACATCTTCAATAGTGTGGTGATCATCTACATATAAGTCACCGGTAACCTTAGCGTTAATTGAGATACCACCATGAGTTGCGATTTGATCAAGCATGTGGTCAAAAAAGCCAATGCCGGTGTCAAAAGAAGAGTTACCTGCATGATCAAGATCTACAGAGATCTTAATCTGAGTTTCACGAGTGTTACGCTCGATGGTGGCAACACGATGTGGGCAGGTTAAATCATCGGCAATTTTATCCCATGAAAGCTCAACAGGGTCGTAACGTAATGGTTGAATACCCATGTTTTGTCCCATCTTCACATCAGTTTCTCTGTCACCGATGAAGTAGGAGTTTTCACGATCCCATGAGGTGTCTTTCAAATAAGACATTACAAGGCCAAGCTCTGGCTTACGGCAAGAACAATGATCTTCAGGTTTATGTGGGCAGATTAAAACTTGCTCAAAGATAATACCTTGTGACTCTAAGGTATTTAGAATTAACTCATGAGCTGGGGTAAAGGTATTTAATGGGAAAGACTCAGTACCTAAACCGTCTTGATTAGATACCATGACAAAGGTAAAGCCAGCGTCTTTTAACTTTAATAAAGCAGGGATGACATTTTTCTCAAATTTAACTTTAGATAAAGCATCAACTTGATAGTCTTCAGGCTCAGTTACTAAGGTGCCGTCACGGTCAATAAAAAGGTATTTTTTCATAAGTTTTAATCTAATTTGTGTAAGTTTTAACGTTAGTTAATGTGTTTGTTTATTGGTTTAATTTTTTAGTTTCTTTTTGTAAGTTTGGTGACTTTATTTTGTTTAGCGTTTTAGTTGTTTATTACGCTTTTTAGCATTTCTTAATGGTTTTTGATAACTCTTTTGTTAATGCTTTTTCTTTGCTTTTTTATTGCTTTTAATTTGTTTTAAGTTTGTTTTAAATCATCACGTAACTTACAAAAAAGAACTTTTAGCTTTTAACTCTTTATGGCTTACTTTACAAAGTAAGCTTTTTATATGCTTTAATAAGGTATTTTTAAAGAGCTTTTTAAAATCAAAAAGGCCTATAGCGTACTTACACTATAGACCTAAATTTAGCTTAAATCTCTAAAGCACTTAAATAACGCATAACCTCTTCTAGCTCTACATCAGAGCCGATGGTAATACGTACGCAGTTTTTAAGGCCCTTCTTAGTCTCAAATGAACGTAGAATTACACCCTTTTGTGCCATCGCATTGAAAACCTTAGGACCATCAGCAAACTCTACTAATAAGAAGTTAGCATCTGATGGGAAGATCTTCTTTACAAAAGGAAGTTTTTCTAAATCAGCACGAAGTTTTTCACGACGCTCGTTGCAAGCTGTAGCTCTATCTAATGTCATCTGCACACCGTGATTTGATAAAGCCTGTACTGCAATTTGAGCTACAGGATCGCAAATTGGGTATGGATCGATAACTTTAAGCATAGCTTTGATAATTTGCTCATGAGCAATGGCAAAGCCACAACGAATACCAGCTAGGGCAAAAGCCTTAGATAAGGTACGGGTGATAACTAGGTTCTCGTACTCATTTACTAAATAGGTTAAGTCATTGTCCTTTGGAGCAAACTCAATGTAAGCCTCATCTAGTACTACTAGAGTATCTGGTAGTGCTTTTAGAAGTTTAATTAGTTCATCCTTTGGAAAACAGGTACCTAATGGGTTAGCAGGGCTGTCAATGAAGATCACTTTTACAGGGAATTGAGCCTTATTGTAACCATCGATTAGAAGGTCTGCAGTAAGCGAGAAATCCTCATTACGCTCAGCTTCAGCTACTAATACATTGTTAGTCTCAGCAGCTACTGAGTACATACCATAAGTAGGAGGAGCGATTAACACGCCTTCTTTTTCTTGCTCACAGAAAGTACGTACTAATAGGCCAATTACCTCATCTGAGCCACGAGCTGCCATCACTTGAGTCTTGTGAACGTGGCAGTAGTCAGCAAAGCGCTCAATTAACTCTTCAGGTTGGCAATCTGGGTAGCGGTTTAAGCTTGATGAGTTTAAGAAGTAACCTTCAGACTTAGGAGACTCATTAGCATTTAAAAAGTTATGACCATGACCACCGATACGACGAGCTGACTGGTAAGGGGTAAGCTTTTGTACGTGTTTGGTAATTAACTTCTCAAAGTTCATATAATAATGTCCTCTTTATTTTTACATCAGAAATTCTGTAGATACTGTTTTTGTAAATACTGTTTTTTGTAAGTACTATTTTTGTAAATACAGAATTTTTTTGATGATTAGTTAAGGCTATTTACTCTTACAACTACAGCATTCTTGTGAGCACCTAAGCCCTCAGCATCGGCCATAGTAGTTACAGTCTTAGAAATTGCCTGTAAACCTTCCTTACTTGCCTTTTGTACAGTAAAGCGACGACGGTAGTCATCAGTACCTAGGGCACATGCTGTCTTTGCATAACCGTATGTTGGCAAGGTGTGGTTAGTACCTGAAGCGTAGTCACCTAAAGACTCTGGGGTATAAGCACCAACAAAGATTGAACCTAAGTTACGAAGTTGTGGCAACAAACTCTCAGGATCGCTTACTTGTAAAATTAAGTGCTCTGGTGCGTAGGTATTAGATACCTTGCAAGCAACATCTAGGTTATCTACAACTAGGGCAGTTGATTTTGATAATGCTTTAAGGGCAATCTCTTTACGAGGTAATACTGCAACTTGTGCATCAACCTCGGCCATTGCACGCTTTGCAAAGTCTTCAGATTGAGTTACTAAGATAACTTGTGAATCAGGTCCATGCTCAGCTTGAGATAATAGATCAGCTGCAACAAAGCTTGGATTTGCCTTATCATCAGCGATAACTAAAACCTCTGATGGGCCTGCTGGCATATCAATAGCAGCACCGTGAGGATCGTTTGAAACAAGGCGCTTTGCCATGGTTACAAACTGATTACCAGGTCCGAAGATCTTTAAAACCTTTGGAACTGTTGCACTACCGTATGCCATAGCAGCAATAGCCTGTGCACCACCTAAATTGAAGATGCGCTTAACACCAGCTTTAGTAGCTGCGTAGATAATCGCATCTGAAATTGGTGGAGGTGAGCATAGTATAACCTCTGGGCAACCAGCAATTGCAGCTGGAACAGCTAGCATTAAAGCGGTTGACACTAATGGAGCTGAACCACCTGGAACATAAAGACCTACAGAGTCAATTGGGTGAGTGTGAGTTTCACAAACAATACCTGGGTAGGTCTCAAGTTTTACAGTGTGAGGAGTTTGAGCAGCGTGGAACTTTTTAATGTTCTCATAAGCTGTATCAATGGCGGTTTTAAGCTCAGAGTCAACACGTGAGCAAGCTGTGGTTATTTCATCAGCGGTTAATTCTAAGTGATCGCCTTCGTATCTATCTAGAGTCTTTGAAAACTCAAAAAGGGCATGATCGCCCTCTTTTTGAATACGAGAAATAATGTTTTCAACAATGCCTTGCACCTTATCAGATGATGATTGTGCAGGACGGGTTAAGGCAGCAATCTTCTCCGCCTCATTAAGTTTATTCCAAACTTTTACTTCCATCGTAATTCCTTTAAAAGCAGCTAAGAGTAGCTTTGTTTTGTTTTTAGCTTTATTTAGCTGCTTAAAATTTATTTGCAGGTTTTACTTTTTGTCTTAGCTAATTTTGTTTTAGTTTGTGTTTTACTTTTTTAGCTAATTGAAAAGTTATTAACCTAACATCTTCTCAATAGGTACTACAAGAATTGAAGTAGCGCCTAATGCCTTTAACTGCTCTAAGGTCTCCCAGAAAAGCTTTTCACGTGATACTACATGTAGTGCTACATGATCATCTGAGCCCTCTAGAGGAATGATAGATGGGTTCTCAGCACCTGGTAGAATTGCGCGTATTGCTTCAAGCTGTGACTTAGGTGCGTTCATCATGATGTAGCGAGACTCAGTTGCGCTCATTACACCTTTAAAACGCTCGATTAGAAGATCTGCTGTTGCTTGCTTCTCAGGGTATAACTCTTGATCACGGCCAATTAAAACAGCCTTTGAAGTGTAGATGGTCTCAACTTCTTTTAAGCCGTTTGATTGAAGAGTAGCGCCAGTGCAAACTAGATCGCAGATAGCGTCAGCCAAACCTGCGCGAGGTGCAACTTCAACAGAGCCAGTAAGTAATACTGATTTGAAGTTAACTCCTGCTTTCTTTAAAGCACGACGTAATAAGAATGGGTAGGTTGTAGCAATCTTGCAGCCTTCTAAATCTGATAGGCCAGTCCACTCGTGCTCGGTAGGAACAGCAACAGATAGACGGCAATCACCGAAGTTTAATTTTAAAACCTCGTTGTAACCAGTGTATAGACCATCAACTTCACGCTGCATGGTGGTCTCTTCTAGTACGTTTTGACCTACAATACCCCAATCAACTACATGATCCATTACAAGACCAGGGATATCATCATCACGTACTCGCAAAATGTCGATAGGCAGATTCTCAGCATGTGCAAGTAGATGATCACGGTTAGTGGAGATCTTGATACCACTGCTCTTAAATAACTTTAATGTCTCATCAGTTAAACGACCGGATTTCTGAATTGCAATACGCAGGCGCTTCTTTTCGCTGCCTTGATTTTCGCAACATGCTTTGCAAATGCTCATAATTTACTCTTAAAAATATTGTTAAAAAATAAAACTTAAGTGTCTTAAAAAGGCTGTTGTGGTACCTGTTGAAGATAACACATTGGTTATACCTGTTTGGTTAGTTGCCTTTTGGACATTTTTTGCTGTGCTTAAATTGTCATAAAGTGTTTTTAAGTGACAAGTAAGCTTTAGTAGTTTAGCACAAGTTAAAAAATTAGGTAGAGATCATAAATTTTTAAATTTTGGGTGTGATTTTGTATTGTTTAGGTGCAATGACATGAGTTGTACTATCAAGAAAATAGCAAATTGCACGATAAGAGTAAGGAAGAAGTGGATTTTGTAAAAACAAAATCATACTTTGAATTCAATTGTCAGTATGTATTTGCTTTCTTTGGTATGAGAAAACGACATTTTTTAGTGTTAGATTAAAATGACTCAACTTTCGCATGACGCGAAGTTATAACAAATACTTATTTAATGCGGTCTAGCACCGTATTAGTTCTTTAAAAATACGTTAT
>ONCS01000093.1 GCA_900316375.1 uncultured Succinatimonas sp.
AAGCAGACCTAAACACTTCTGTCTGAATGCAGGATCTATTTTACTAAGCGGACATTTTTATAAAAACTGGGGTTATGGGGGACTTACGATTAAAGAACTTGAGAAACTAGGCATAAACAAAGATAAGGCTTATCAATGGGGTAATAGCTCAAAGTCTTATTGGAGAATTGCAGGCTCGTTCATCCTATGTAGAGCACTAACAAACAAAACCATCAAAGAAAAGGGATGGAGCTTACTTTCTGACCTGTTCTACGATGGAATCTATAGTTGTTGAAACCGCCGTGATGCGAGACCCGCACGTCCGGTGGTGTGAGAGGGGCGAGCCTAAACTCCCCCTACTCGATTACTCTCTCAAACTAGATACGTTTTTTAGTGTTCCAATTTGAGTATTTTGAAATTAGAGAAAATTTAGTACATCAAAGTGTACAACTTACGACGGTATTCTTTTTGTAGAGGATCGCCATTCATGGTGTTTAAAAGATCTAGGAAGGTCTTTTTCACATCAGCATTGCCTAAATCTTCTTTTAGTTTTGCAAAAAGGATTTGTAAAGCCTCAGCACGCTTACCAGCATCAGCTAAAGCTGCTGCGTATTGAGTTAAAACTTCAATATTGTTTGGATCTTGATTAAACTTAGCTTCAAGCTCTTTTAAAGCAGGACTATCTGCTGCCTGCTCAGCTAATGTTAAAGCAGAGACAATATCTTTAAACTCTGGTACTAATTGCTCTTCACGAGTTGGATTATCTAAAAGCTTGTGAGCAAGCTCAAGTTGCTTATCTTTAACAGCAATACGAGCTAAAACTAGCTTAATCTCAACGTTATTTTTATCTTGAGCGTAAGCTTCTTTAGCTTTTGCAAAAGCATTAGCAAAATCGCCTTTATCTTCAAGCTCAATTGCCTCTTTTGCTAAAAGTACAGCTTGTGATGGCATAAACTGAGAAATAGTCTCTTGAAGTTTATTGACCACATCATCGCCCTCTAAAACGGCTGCAGGGCGACCTTCTTTCATCACAATTAAAGCAGGCACTGATTGCAAACCAATCTGCATGGCAATTGCTTGAGAAACTTGCTCTTGAACATCAGCTTCAACTAAAGAGATAAAGTCATTGTCTTGAGGAATTGCTGCATTTACTGCTTTAATGGCAGCATCGCACTCTGGTGCTTTCATGTAGAAAAAGACAAACACTGCCTTTTTCATGGAAGCATCAACAATGATCTCTTTTGCGTTTTGCTCGGTTAATTTCATTTTCTTTTATTACCTTTTGTTCTTTTAGCCTCTAAAGCGATTTAAGTCGCGCATAGCTCGAATTAAGGTCTCAAGATTTGGTCTTACATCTTGCTTTAGACCTTCATTATCTGTGTGAGCTTTACCGTTTCTTCTGTAGACAGTAACATCGTCTTTGGTAACTACAAGTAGGTTCTTACCCACGTTAGTTATCATATAGTCACGGTCAACTAGCTTTAGAAGACTATTTCCTATTGAATAATTTACACATGGGGTCTGTATACCCACAATTTCAAGTCCTAAGGTTGGAATTACATCAAAATGAGAACTTAAAACATTAACAGCAACTGCTTTTAATTGATTGTGAGGCATCATCATAATAAATGGTACATGCTGATGACGTCTTGAATAGATTGAGGCTGAATTATCTGTGTCATTACTGCCTACGGCAGAAGTTATCATTACTACAGTATTTTCAAGAGTACCGTTTTGCTCAAGTTGCTTTACAAAGTGAGCAATATCATTATCTAAAGTACGTAGTCTACTTTCAAATCTTTCACCTGAAACGGTAGTTAAAGAGCCTGTGTTTAGCATGATGGCAAAGTGCTGATCGTCTTTTAAGTCTTTAATAAAGTTATAAGCACCATCAAAGATTTTGTAGTCTTTGTCAAAAACACGCACGCGATTATCTTGCATACCAAGTAAATGAGGGTCTTCAATCTTTAAGTTAAACTCATTTTTTAAGGTAAAGACACGGGTAATGTACTCTTGTTTTTGTAGTTCATTAACTACAACTGATTCAACAGAGTGTTTTACAAAGCTTTCTTTGTACTGAATTGGTAGGCCAAAAGAGATGGCGTATAGGTTATCTTCTAAATGATAGTAAGGAAGATAATGGCTTTCAAAACTAGTATAGCCAGACTTTAGTGCAAGTAGATTTGGAGTGTTCTTCTCGTTTAAATCAGAATATGACAAGCCATTGACTAGAATTTGAATGACATTGACATTTTCTTGAGGTTGAACGGTTCTAATCTCTGCTAAAGGATAGTTAATTACCGCATGAGAGGTGCCATCTTCAGAGATTACTCCATCTTCAAGCCAACCGTGGTTTGATAAGAAAGACTTAGCTGTCATTGGGTAGTGAGCAGGGAAGACTGTTCTTAAATTAGTGATCTTTTCATAATTAGTAGCATCTGCCCAAATGTAGATACCGTGAGATGCGACAAAGCAGATAGTAACTAATGATAAAACGATAGCAGGGAAGTAATTGTGTCTTACATCGCGACGGTAGATCTCACGTGTTGCAAGTCTTGCAAAGATAAGCTCTAAGATAATTAAAAGAGGAATTGCGATGTACATGAAATTGAAATTTAGACCAGAGTTAAAGTCTAAATCACGGATCATTAAAGAGGTTACCATCCAAGTTAAATGAACTTTGATAGTAATAAATAACTTAGCATCAACTAAAAGCAAACAATGGCAGAAAATAGCTAAAACAATAGCTACTACACGATAGGTTTTAAAACTACCAATAAATGCTAAAGGAAAGAAAATTACTAAAAAGATTAAGAATGATAAAAAGGCAATTTGGCCAAGCCAAGTAACCAATAAGTAGATAAAGGAAATAAAACTTTCAGCACTTGGGGCTGCGTACACATAAGCAAAGCCTATGAAGATAGCTAAAATGGTATTTAAAAAGAAGAAATGGTGTCCCCACACTGAAGAACGTAGAGATTGCTCTTTTTTCAAGAAGTTTAGTTGAAAACTGCCCATTGTTTGTTCCTTTAGCTTAAAGTTGTGCTTTTGTATTGTATTACAAAATTAAGGTCAAATACTTTTCAATGGTCAATTATCTTAATTATGTCAAAGAGATAGTGCCTTTTAGCATCTGTGCTTACTAAAAATACCTATATAGACTATAATTGAATTGAGATTTAAAGGAATTAAAAAAATGAGTGATGATGTAGCAGAAAGCATTGGTATTGAAGATTTTGCAAAATTGTCTTCAAGTCCTAGTGCATACTATGTAGATAAGACAAAGTTTCTAAAAAAATATTAGGAAAAGAAACTAGTGTTTTTTTATTTACAAGACCTCGTCGTTTTGGTAAATCTCTTACTATCTCGATGATTGAAAACTTCGTAGGAATGAACTACAAAAATCCTCGTAACAAATCAAAATCAATTTCTCTGTTTAAAGACTTAGAAATTTATAAAGATCAAGAATTTATTCAAAAGTATTTAGGTGAATTTCCTGTCATAAGCCTTTCTTTAAAAGGTGTTTCATCATTAGATTCAATAGATGAAGCAATATTTAACTTAGGAGAAAAGCTAAGTCATCTAGCAGAATGCATTGAAGATTTGATTTCAAATAACAAAAGAGGAATTCTAAAATATTTTAGAGCTCTAGATCCTCGTTTTTCTTTTGCAAAAATCAGACTTAATCAAATCAAGTGTATCAATACTCGTTACTACACTCTCAATGATAAGATCGCTATTATTAAAAATGCACTTTACAACATTTCTATGGTGCTGAGTCGTACAGTAGGCAGAAAAGTAATTATTCTTGTTGATGAATATGATGTGCCTTTAGCAAAAACTGCTAGTACTGATTTCTATATCAAACTTAAAGATGCCTACTCAGAGATGCTATCTAATGCACTTAAAACTAATCGTTTCTTAGAAGTAGGTATTCTAACCGGTTGTCTGCAAGTAGCTAAAGAAAGTATTTTTACAGGTTTTAATAATTTTCAAAGCATAGATTTTAATGATCCTGTATTCTCATCATTCTTTGGTTTTACTGAAGATGAAGTTTTAAAGATGCTTAAGTTCTACAATTTAGAAGATAAATATGACGTCTTCAAACAGTGGTACGATGGTTATAACTTCGGGCATGACCACATTTTCTGCCCATGGGATGTTATCAAATATATAAGAGCGCTTACTGCCGATATTAATACTAAACCAGAGCCTTACTGGGTAAACACTGGAAGTCTTGATTTACTTCAGGATATTTATAAGCGCGATCCTGTAGCTTATGCTGAAGATTTTCAAAAGTTAATTGATGGACAGAGTATTGAAGTAACAATCGAAAAGAATCTTAACTATCAATTGCTATGTTCAAATGAAGATGAAAACTACTTTTGGAACTTAATGTATATTACAGGTTACTTAACTATAGATACAGAACTTTCAAAAGATGATAAAACATTCTTAAAGATACCTAATCGTTCCGTTCATGGTGCAATTTTAAATCTCTTAAAGTGGTGCTTTTCTAATAAGAATTTAGATTTTAAATCTAAGACGTCACCTATTTTAAAGATCATAAGTCAAGGCGATGATAAAGCTCTACAAGCAACTTTAAACAACTTAATGCTTCGCTATGTTAACACTAGAGATATCTCTTCAGATGGACCTAAAGAGTACTTCTATCAAGGCTTTTTAGATGGTTTATTCTCTCAAGTATGTGATAGTAAGCAATATTACTATAAGTCAAACTTGAGCTTAGGAGATGGCTTTGCTGATATAAGTTTTATCATTCCTCAAGAAGATATTAGTAAGCAATCCTCAGGTGTCATCATTGAAATTAAAGCTGCTAAAGACATTAGGGAGCTAGAGGTACAAGCAGAGGCAGCCCTTTCTCAAATCCATGCTAAAAACTACGACAAAGGCCAAGAGGATTTCTTTGATTTAAGTGAAATCATCGCTGTAGGCTTGGCTTTTTATAAAAAGAAGTGCTTAGTTAAGATTGAAAAATTCAAGCTGTAGATGATAAAAAGCCTAACTTCAATTGCTCAAAGTTAGGCTTTAAATTAAATTTCTTAATGACTACTTGTCAAAACGGGCAATCATTTCAACAACATCATTAGTCTCATCTTTTAGTTTTTGCATATCATCACGGGTACGTGAGGTGATATCTACAGTTGAGTCGGTAAGAGAGAATAATGACTCAACTTGAGCTGCTACATCTTGCACAGTTTGACTTTGCTCATGGATGGCATTGAGCATCTTATCAGCGTTGTCTTTAATTACGCTAATAGCATCTACAACCTTAGCTACATTGTCATTGTTGTGTCCAACTTCTACAACACCGTTTTGCGCAGCCTCTAAGCCTTGCTCAGCCATAGTTGTAGCATCTTGTGCCTTTTCTTTGAACTCATTGATTAAATCATGAATGTTCTGAGTAGACTTGTGAGTAGATAGTGATAGGTTACGCACTTCATCTGCTACCACAGCAAAGCCTTTACCTGCTTCACCTGCACGTGCTGCCTCAATAGATGCGTTAAGAGCAAGTAAGTTGGTTTGCTCAGATACCTTATCAATTAAATCTGATGCCTGTGAGATATCCTCAACCTTAGCTGATAGATTGTTAATTGCCTTAGCAATGCTCTTAACTTGGCTATCTAAGGTGGTAATGGATTCTAAAGTACGCTGTGAAATCTGACGACCATCAGCCATTAAAGTAGAGGTTTGCTCTGAGCTTTCGGTTGTAGCAGTAACAGAATCAGTAAGCTCTTTCATCATTGCAATCATAGTATTAGTTACATGCTGCATATTGCTTGCAACTTGCTTTGATTGTGTTGATTTTGCAATCATATCTTCATTGTTATCAGAGGCTGAATTTAAGTTCTCGTCAGCTAGCTCGTTTAAACGCTCTGAAGCTTCACGTACTCTAGTTAAAATAGAGTCAACGTACTTATCCTTCCATTTTGTTGCAAAGCGAGCACGTTCAATTCCACCTGAGTTTTTAGTGTAAACAGCTAAAGTTACAGGATCAGTTTGAGTACTGATACGCTCTACAATCTTGTGGATAAATAAAGTCTTTTTAGCAGTAGTTGTCCAGTAAGCAAGACCGCCAAATAATGCAAAACCAATTACAGATAAAATTGATGGACTATATAGTGCAAAAGCAAAAGCTAATAAAGCTAGTACATCAAAGAAAATATCAATACCTAAAGACTTTGGTGTTGATACGCTTTGATTGTTTCTTAATTTTGCATACACACGCTTAGCGTTTTCAATTTCATGATCAGTAGCTCTAGTACGTACAGACTCATAGCCTACGATTCTGCCATACTTGGTAATTGGCATGATAAAAGCGTTAACCCAATAATATGAGCCATCTTTACAGCGGTTTTTGATGATACCCATAAATGGTTTGCCAGCTTTTAAGTGATCCCACATTAGTTTGAACACAGCAGATGGCATATCAGGGTGTCTGATGATGTTATGAGGCTGGCCTACTAACTCTTCACGAGTAAAACCACACATATCAATAAAGGTTTGATTGATATCGACAATAATACCGTGTGGATCGGTAACAGAGATGATCTTTGCATTTGGATCACTTGGGAATTTAATTTCCTTATCGATAACTGGTTGATTATTTCTCATTTTATATAAGCCTTTTTGTGAGCTTGAAAATCGTAAGTGCTATTTCTAATTATAGACGGCATTGATACAAATTTAACGGCAGATTAACAATTGATAGCAGTTACGCACGAAAATGTAGGGCTTTTAGCCCCTATCCTCATCCCAAAGTCATAATCGTATTATAGTATTTACCTCACTCGCTATAATACAGCGAATTTACCTCACGTTACACTCTACCTTCCATCCCC
>ONCS01000114.1 GCA_900316375.1 uncultured Succinatimonas sp.
TGTGATTACTTGCCACTTAACAACTCTTACCATATTGAAATCAAATTAACTTTTGATTATTGTACAGTTAATCACATTTAATATCTTGCCATAACATTCAAATTTCTACAATTTGTCTGTAAACTAGCTTACAATGCTTAAAAGAGCTTACTTTGATGCTCATCACCGCCATAAATGGCAGTGTTTTCGCATCCGGTTAGTGGATAAAGGCAACGAAGTTCACCTCATAATATATTTCTCATATCAGAAGAACAGCATGACATTATTACAGCAGCCCATGCAAAATATTATGGTTGGCATGATAAAACTACTTAATCTTCATAAATTGCAGTAAAGCCTGATTTGCTACAGTTTAATTATGTTTATTTCATCAAAGTTAAAAGCCAATTTCTGACGCTTAAAGCAATTCTTATCCTTGCTCCTTTTTACACCAAAAATTCTTAAAACTAGCATTTTACTAGACAATATCACGATTTTTGACCAATCTTTTTACCAAATCTTCATAAAATCGATTTTTAAATCCCAAATTAGTGCATAGTCTGCACCTATTTAATCTCTTTAAACAATATCTGCTCCTTATAAGTGCATCTTAAGTTTAGTGAGTTTTCAAGATCTAAGATAGCCTCAGTTAATTGATTTAAGGAGATAAATAAAATGAAATTAAAAGAGACTGGTTTAACAGCTGAGCAGTTGAAGGCTAAGGTTAAGAAGTACATGGTTGAGACCTACGAGCGTTTTGACTTTGTAGCAGACAGCGCTGAAGGCGTACACATGTATGACGAGAACGGCACCCCTTACTTAGACTTCTACGCAGGTATCGCAGTTAACAGTGTTGGCAACTGCAACCCTAAGGTAGTTAAGGCAATTCAAGATCAATGCGCAACCATCATGCAGACTTTCAACTACCCTTACACTGTTCCTCAGGCTCTTTTAGCTGAGAAGATTTGTACCACCATCGGTATGGACAAGATCTTCTACCAAAACTCAGGTACTGAGTCTAACGAGGCTATGATTAAGATGGCTCGTAAGTATGGTGTTGAAAAATATGGTCCTCACAAGTACAACATTGTAACCGCTAAGGCTTCATTCCACGGTCGTACCTTTGGTGCTATGTCAGCTACAGGTCAGCCAGATAACGCTTGCCAGGTAGGTTTCGGTCCTATGACTGATGGCTTTACCTATGCTGAGTACAACAACCTAGAAGCTTTCAAGGCAGCATGCACCGAGAATACCATCGGTATCATGGTTGAGCCTGTACAAGGTGAAGGTGGTGTGCACCCTGCATCAAAAGAATTCTTAGTAGGCTTACGTAAGTTCTGTGATGAAAAGGGCATCCTACTTCTACTAGATGAGGTTCAAACTGGTTGGTGCCGTACCGGTAACATCATGTCATTTATGAACTATGGTATTAAGCCTGATATCGTTTCTATGGCTAAAGCTCTAGGTGGTGGTATGCCAATTGGTGCTATCTGCTGTACTGAAGAGGTATCTAAAGCATTTACTATGGGCTCTCATGGTACAACCTTCGGTGGTCACCCTGTATGCTGCGCTGCATCACTTGCTACAGTAAACGAGATGCTAGATAAAAACTTAGCAGGCAACGCTAAAGAGATGGGAGCTTACTTCATGGACTTACTAAAAGATGTAAAGCATGTAAAAGAAGTTCGTGGCCAAGGTCTTTTAGTTGGTGTTGAGTTTGATGGTTCTGTAAATGCTGTTGAAGTAAAGCACAAGTGCTTTGATAAACACCTTCTAATTACTGCAATTGGTAAGAACGTAATTAGAATGATCCCTCCTTTAACCATTACTAAGGCAGATTGTGATGAGGCCTCACGCATCATCCACGAAGCTGTAAGTGAATTAGGCTAATTACAGGACAATCCTATGAAAAAACACGTTGTAATAACCATAGGATGCGAGTGCGGGGCCGGTGGCCCCGTAATCGGCAAGATGATTGCTGATTCACTTGGCATCGAATATTTTGACCGTGACTTCATCGATCAAGTCGTTGAACAAGCTGGTGTTTCAAAAGACGTAATTCAAAAAGCTAATGAAGCAAAAGCAGTTAAAGGTCGTGGCCCTGGCATTGGTGATTTCTTAGGCGCTAGATATGAAGATCTCACAGAAAGAATCATCTACGTTCAATTTGAAGTTATCAAAAAACTCGCCGAAAAATCCTCATGCGTCATCATCGGCCGTTGCGCTGACTACATATTAAAAGATAGAGATGACGTTCTAAATATCTTCGTATATGCCCCTGATGATGATCGTATTGAAGCTGTGATGAAAGATCACAAGTTCAATCGCAAGCAGGCCCAAGCCTATATCGAGCATCGTGATCATATGTTGCACTCTCGCTATAAGTACATGACTGGTACCTATAGAGGCGATCGTCACAATCGTCACATGCTAATTGATAGCAGTGTCTTAGGCTGGCGCGGTACTGCACAGTTCATTGAGTCACTAATAAGACAGCGCTTTGGCGACATTTAGCTAGTCTTAAAACCTTTCAAAAAACGCCTTAATAATTCTGCTTTTTTAAGCGGAACAGGGGAGTACTTTTCTTATGTCGAGTAAAAAACAATCCGGTTTCTCTAAGGTACTAGGTAGCTGGGATATTTTAATGATCGCCTTCGGAGCAATGATTGGTTGGGGCTGGGTAGTGTCAACCGGTGATTGGATCTCCCGTGGTGGTGTACTAGGCGCTGCTTTAGGTTTTGCCTTCGGTGGTATCATAATTTTATTCGTAGGTTTAACCTACGCTGAACTTACCGGTATGATGCCTCAATGCGGTGGAGAGCATGTATTCTCACACCGTGCATTAGGTCCTGTTGGTTCCTACATTTGTACTTGGGCAATTGTCCTTGCTTATGTTGGTGTTACATGTTTCGAGGCAGTAGCACTTCCTACTATTTTCTCATTTATTTTCCCTACATTTAACCAAGGGTATTTGTACTCGATAGGTGGATTTGATATTTATGCCTCATGGCTTGCAGCTGCGGTCTTCTTTGCTGTTGCAATGACCTATGTAAACATTCGTGGTGTAAAAACAGCAGCTAAACTTCAAAACATCTTAACTATCATCATTGCAACTGTTGGTATTTTAATTATCGCAGGCTCTGTTGTATCAGGAGATACAGCAAACCTTGAGGGGCAAACCTTCTTAGGTGATGGTACTTTATGGGATGCAGGCAAATCTATTATCGCTGTAGGTCTAATCACCCCATTCTTCTTCATGGGCTTTGACGTTATTCCACAGGCTGCTGAGGAAATTAACGTACCTTTAAAGAAGACAGGCATGATCTTATTACTTTCAATTGTCATGGCAGTAGCCTTCTATGGTTTAGTAATTCTTGCTGTAGGCTTGATGTTAGACTCTGAAAGTATCGTATCTGCCGAGCAAGGTGATGGCTTAGTTTCAGCTGTTGCTCTATCAAAAGCTTTTGATAGTATGATTATGGCTAAAGTTGCCATCATTGGTGGTATGTGTGGTGTGTTAACTAGTTGGAACTCATTCTTACTAGGTGGCTCTCGTGCATTGTACTCAATGGCTGAGTCACTCATGATCCCTCGCACCTTTGCAAAATTACACCCTGTATACAAGACTCCTGTTAACGCATTATTACTAATTGGCTCTTTAACTATTGTTTCACTATTCTTTGGTCGTAAAATCTTAGTGTGGGTTGCTGATGCTGGTAACTTAGGTTGCTGTGTAGCCTACTTACTAGTAGCTATCTCATTTATGATCTTACGTAAAAAAGAGCCTGATGCACCTCGTCCATTTAAGATTAAGCACTACAAGTTAGTTGGTACTGTTGCTATCATCCTTTCAGCATTCATGATTGTAATGTACTTAATTCCTGGCTCTGTTGCTGCTCTTGTATGGCAAGAGTGGGTAATTGCAGGTAGCTGGGCTATCTTAGGTATTGTGTTTGGTGTAATGTGTAAGCTTAAGTACAAAGAGCGCTTTGGCGAGCTTGTTGAAGTTATCTCTGATGCTGATGCTGCAGTATTGCAAGGCTCAAAAGAGGATTTGGCAAAGTCTGTCGATTCAGCTGTGGATTCTGCTATCCGCAAGGTTATGGACGAAAGAGC
Source organism: uncultured Succinatimonas sp. (assembly GCA_900316375.1). Taxonomy (GTDB): domain Bacteria; phylum Pseudomonadota; class Gammaproteobacteria; order Enterobacterales; family Succinivibrionaceae; genus Succinivibrio. Next base: position 4,096 of record ONCS01000114.1, read on the forward strand.
CGATCGTCAATCCAAACCACAAATGTCTTTCAACTTCTTCTTACCTGTTAACATCGTCTTTGGCTTTGGTAAGGTTGCAGAGGTTGGCAAGTTAAGTGCTCCATATGGTAAGAAAGCTCTTATCGTAACCGGTCGTCACTCTGCTAAGGCATCAGGTTTACTTGATAGGGTAACTGAGAGTCTAACTGCATCTGGAATTACTAGTGTCGTATTTGATAAGGCAGAGCCAAACCCACTTACAACTACAGCAAAACTTGGAGCTGACTTTGCTAAAGAAAATGGCTGTGACTTTGTAGTAGCTATTGGTGGTGGTAGCATCATGGATTGTGCTAAGGGTATTGCCTTTATGGCAGTAAATGATGGCGACATCAATGACTACATTTATAATCGCAAGTCATCAGATGAAGCTATGCCACTAGTTATGATCCCAACAACTTGTGGTACTGGATCTGAGGCTAACAAGTTTGCAGTTCTAACTAACCCAAAGAACAATGATAAGAAGTCATTACGCTGTGCTTCAATTCTTCCTAAGGTATCAATTGTTGACCCTGAGTGCATGATGAACTTACCAAAGGCTACATTGGCTGCGGTTGGCTTCGATGCTCTATGTCACTGCATGGAAGCATATACAGCTAAGAATGCTCAACCATTTACTGATGCATTATCACTTTATGCAATTGGTCTAATCTATGAGACTCTACCACTAATCTACAACCACAAGAAGAGTGCAGAGCAAGCAGGTGAGACTTATGATGGTAAGGCTGATATGGCTGCTTGGGAGAAGTTAACTCTAGCAAGCACCATTGGTGGCATGGTAATAGGTATTGCTGGTGTCACTGTAGCTCATGCTCTAGAGCATCCAGCAAGTGGCTTAAAGAACTTAACCCATGGTTGTGGACTTGCTGCTTTAACTCCAGCTTGTATCGATGCAACTTATAAAGCTGATAGAAACAAGTTTGGTCGTATCTCAAGATTATTAGGTGGTTTTGCAGCAGAGGATTGCGCATCCCGTGTAAGACTTCTACTTGAGACTATCGACTTAGATGTAAACTTGAGCAAGCAAGGTATTGTTGATACTGATATCCCATGGATGGTTGAGAACTGTCAAAAGGTATCAATGGCAAACTTAAACAATACTCAAGCAGAAATGACTCCTGAGATTTTAACTGAAATATATAAGCAATCTCTATAAGTCGTAATTATCAAATTAAGCAGGCACCTTAGCGGTGCCTGTTTTGTATAGAAGATACAAATAACTAATCTTTTTGAATGGTCATGAAATTGCGATTTGGAAGAGTTATTGAAAACACTGCTTATGCAATCTCAAAAATAGGCTTTTTAGGGCAATCATTGTAGCTATTGCAAATGCTTTTGACACCAAAGCCTACAGATTTAACAATACCTAATTTATAGAAAACATCTGCTAGGTGCTCATTTCTAGGTCTTGAGATACCAATCATCATTGAGTCCATATCCATACCATCAATAAAACCACCTTGAGACATGAATACCATTCTGTCATTGTAGACATTGATAATGTTGCTTGACTTTACTGTGTAGTCTCGATGAACAATAGAGTTAGTTAGAGCTTCACGCAGATCTTCAACTTTGTATTCGCGATAATCAGTTCGATTAAAACCTTTGATCACTGATTTGTTCTTATTGAGCAAATCTAGAAAATTTTCAGCCTCTTCAAATTGTTGTATTAAAGAACTAGAAAACTCGTGTCTATCTACAAAAAGATCATCATGTTTGCCTGTAAATATTGCTAGTTTGATAGTAAAAGGGCATTGATCAGAGAGTAGTAATGCAAGGTTAGAGTAGTCACCTTCGTAGTCAATCATCTTCATTGCTTTCATGGAAAGCTCGTTAGTCTCTAAATGAGCTTTGCGCATTGCCACTGAAAAGACATTAAAAGTCAGATCTTGAATTAAACTTTTGCAATCTTCGAAGGCTGTGATGACATGATTACTAAAGTTCATTATGGCAATACCTTTATTATGAATAAACTGTTGCAAACAGCATATATTAGTAGTTTAAATCTAATTATATAGTTAAATTTAAAATCGGATAGTTAAAATTATAAGGTATAATAAAATTTGCAATAATCACATAATTATCAATAATTACGTGTAAAATGATCACATAATTATTGATTATTATGTGAGCGCGAATGAAAAGAGATTTAATTTCCAAGCTAATTGATTGGAAGGACTCTAACCTAAGAAAGCCATTGATTTTGCTTGGAGCAAGACAATTTGGTAAAACTTATCTTCTAAAAGACTTTGGCAAGTCTAACTACCAAAATACCGCCTATATCTCTTTTGAGAGCAATCAAGAATATTTAGAGATCTTCAAACGGGATAAAAATCCTAACAGAATTATCAAAGAGCTTAGCTATCTTTTAAAGCTCAAGATTGAACCTCAAAAGACCTTAATCATCTTTGATGATGTGCAAAAGGCTCCTGATGTAATCTGCTCTTTAAAATATTTTTGTGAAGATGCAAATGAATACCATATAGCCTGCGCTGCCACTTCTCTAGAAAATTCTTCATTACAACATAAAGTTTTTCCTGTAGGCAAAGTTAACTTCTTAGATGTCTATCCTTTAACTTTTAGTGAGTTTTTAGGTGCTATTGGTGAGAATTTTCTACAAGCATATCTTCATGATTATGATACTTTAGAGCCTGTATCTACTCCTACGTATAATGACTTAGTGGATAAGTTAAAGCTCTATCTAACTATAGGTGGTATGCCAAAAGCTTTGAATGCATATCTTAAAGATGATGATCTTGGTACTGTAGATGATGTATTAAGTGGCATCATCAATGATTATTACCTTAACTTCTTACAAGGACCATCAATTAAACCCTACCCAAAGATAAAAGCTATTTTTGATTCACTGCCAACTCAACTTTCAAAAGAGAACAAAAAGTTTTTGTTTAATCTTGTGAAAGTTGGCGCCCGTGCCCGCGAGTATGAAGATGCTTTGCAATGGCTAGTAAATGCACGAGTTTTCTATAAGATCTACCGCAATAAAGCTCCAAAACTCCCAGTAAGTGCCTATGATGATTTAAGTGCTTTTAAGATGTATCTTGTCGACGTTGGCATGTTACGACGCCTTTCAAAACTATCAGCATACGCAATCTCTGAAGGCAATCGTCTTTTTAGTGAGTTTAAAGGAGCTTTAACTGAGAACTTTGTCTTAGAGCAATTAGTTACTCAGTTTGAAATGCCAAGGTATTGGTCTGTCTTAAATCCTCCCCATGAAGTAGATTTTTTAATTCAAAAGGATAATGACATAATTCCTATAGAAGTTAAAAGCGATGCCAATATTAGAAGTCGTTCACTGCAAAAGTACCAAGAACTATTTAAAGATGACATTAAGCTTAGAGTAAGGTTTTCTTTAGAGAACTTAAAGCTTGATGGTAATCTACTTAATATTCCTTTATTCATGGCAAATGAGGCCTCACGTTTAATTGAAATGGCTTACAAACAATTAGGAATTAAGTAATCTTTAAAAGTAGTTGAGAAACAAGCACAAATAAGCGAAAATACACGCAGTTTTTTAACGTTGAAAAATTTAGAAAAATGGCAGATAAAAATACATTAAATGAGATAAATAAGCGCAGAACCTTTGCGATTATTTCCCACCCTGATGCTGGTAAGACCACCATCACTGAAAAAGTTTTACTATTCGGTTCAGTTATCCAAAGAGCAGGTGAAGTTAAAGCTCGTGGTTCAACTGGTACCTTTGCAAAATCAGACTTCATGGATATGGAAAAAGAGCGTGGTATTTCCGTATCTACATCTGTAATGCAGTTCCCTTATAACAATTGCATCGTAAATCTTCTAGATACCCCAGGCCATGAGGATTTCTCTGAAGATACTTACCGTGTGCTCACAGCTGTTGACTCATGCTTAATGGTAATTGATGCAGCTAAGGGTGTTGAGGAACGTACTCGTAAACTTATGGAAGTTACTCGTTTACGTACCACTCCAATTCTAACCTTCATGAACAAGTTAGATAGAGAAACCCGTGATCCTCTAGATCTTTTAGATGAAGTTGAAAAAGAGCTAGACATCATGTGCGCTCCTATTACTTGGCCAATTGGCTCAGGTAAAGGCTTTAAGGGTATCTATCACTTATTAAATGATGAAGTTTTACTTTACCACTCAGGTGAAGGTTACCACATTCAAAAAGCACAAACTGTAAAGGGCCTTGATAACCCTGAGCTTGATGCTGCTTTAGGTGAGGATGAAGCTCAACAATTACGTGATGATATTGAGCTTGTAAAAGGCGCTTCAAACGAGTTTGATTTAGAGCTATTTAGACAAGGTAAGTTAACACCTGTATTCTTTGGTACCGCTTTAGGTAACTTTGGTGTTGACTGTATGCTAGATGGTTTAACTACTTGGGCTCCAACTCCTTTAGCACGTGCAACTGAAGAGCGCGAAGTAGTAGCTACTGAAGATAAGCTAACTGGCTTTATTTTCAAAATTCAAGCTAACATGGATCCTCGTCACCATGATCGTATTGCTTTCATGCGTATTGTTTCAGGCCAATACCACAAGGGTATGAAGTTATACAACGTACGCTTAGGTCGTGAGATGATCGTATCTGATGCTGTTACCTTTATGGCAGGTGAGCGCGAACAGGCTCAAGTTGCTGTAGCAGGTGATATCTTAGGTCTTCACAACCACGGTACTATGCGTATTGGTGATACCTTCACTGAAGGTGAAAAGGTTCACTTTACTGGTATTCCAAACTTCGCGCCAGAATTATTCAGACGTATTCATCTAAATGATCCTTTAAAGCAAAAGCAGTTATTAAAGGGCTTGATGCAGTTATCTGAAGAAGGTGCTGTACAGGTATTTAGACCAATCATCAACAACGATCTAATTGTAGGTGCTGTTGGTGTCTTGCAGTTTGATGTTGTGGTATCTCGTCTAAAGCATGAGTACAACGTTGATGCTAAGTATGAAAACGTAGCAGTTACAACCGCTCGTTGGCTATCATCTGATGATCCTAAGGCATTAGAGGAAATCCAAAATAAGGTTCCTCAATCAATTGCCCTAGACGGTGGTGATAACCTAACCTTCTTAGCAACCTCTGGTGTAAACCTAAGCTTAAACCAGGAGCGTTATCCTAAGGTTAAGTTTAGCGCTACCCGTGAGCACTAATTAAAAAAGAGCAAATTAGTTAATGCTAGTTGATGCTCATATTCACTTAGGGATGTTTGACGACATCCCTAATGTCATTAAAAAATCCTCACAATCCAACATTCAATTGTGCCAAGTTGGCATTAATTTAGAAGAATCCTCATCTCTTTTAAAACTCTTTGAAAACAATCACCTTAAAGTTGGTACTGTGCCTGTTTTTGTCGGTATTCACCCTTGGTATGGCCAAAATCATAACTTTGATGAGACATTATTTCTTGAGCTTTTAAAATCTCCTTATGTAGTAGGCATAGGGGAGTGTGGTTTAGATAGCAAAATTGAGTATCCACTTAATCAACAAATAAAGCTTTTAGAAAAGCACTTAGATCTTGCAAGTAAGTTTAAGCTGCCAGTGAACTTACATATCCGTGGCTGTCATGGCGATTTAATTAGAACCTTGAAAAAATACCAAGGCAAAGTTACAGGCATTATTCATAACTTTACTTTCTCTTATGAGATTGCTAAAAGCTATCTAGATTTAGGCTATGTGTTATCGATTGGTCACCATATCTTGATGGGACAAGATAAGCACAATGAAGTGATTAAAAAAGTAGGACTTGATAAGATCTTACTTGAAACTGATTTAGATTATGAGCACACTGGTCCTTATGATCCATCACTGCTCAAAAATGAGTATGACTACCTAAGTAGACTTCTTAATCTTAAAATAGAAGACATAGAAAACACCTTACAAACTACCTTTGAAAAAGTAATTAGGAAATAACATGAGCTTTGTATACATCGTTAAAAAAGACTTAAATTTCAATTTAGAACAAGCTGCAAAATTAGTAGAAGAAAAGACTTCTTTAAAGCTAAATAAACTTAAAGAGAAGACTTTAACTACTCATAAAGGCGCCTTGTATACAACTGATAATGACAATGCTCATGAGCTTTGCAAAAAAGCTGTTTTAGCAAAATCATTTGATTTTGATGTATGGGCAAGTAAGTCTTTTCCAACAGCTTCAAAAAAAGGCGAGATCTGCTTAGACATGGATATGACATCAGTACAAATTGAAGGTATTGATGAGATCGCACGTCGTTTAAATGTTTATGATAAGGTTGCTGAAATTACCTCAAAAGCTATGCATGGTGGTTTAGATTTTGCTCAGTCTTTAACTTTACGTGTATCCATGCTTAAAGATGGTGATGCCTCTGTAATTGAAGATGTTAAGACCATTATGCATGAAACTGATGGCCTAGATACTTTAATGGCTACTGTAACTAAACATGGCTGGGTTAAAGGTATTTGCTCAGGCGGCTTTGAGCAGTTAATTTGCGTTTTAGATAAGAAATACAACCTTGATATGGTATGTGCTAACTCTCTTGAAATCAAAGATGGTAAGTTAACCGGTAAGGTTGATAAGCGCATTGTTGATGCTACTGTAAAGCGTGAAGGTGTATTTGAGCTAGGTGCTAAACACAACATTGATAAGTCACAAGTCATTGTTTTAGGCGATGGCGCTAATGACTTAAAGATGATTGAGGTAGCCGCTTTAGGCATTGCTTACCACGCTAAGCCTTTAGTACAAGAAACCGCTCCATTTTGTATTAACTACAGTGATTTAACTGCAGTAGCTTTACTATTAGAGTTAAATAGCTAATCTAATATCAACAAACCAACTCAGAGAAAGTCTATGGCTAAAGTTAAAAGTGTCTACATATGTTCTTCTTGTGGGGCTAAATTTCTCCGTTGGCAAGGTATCTGTCCTGAGTGTGGGGAAGCTGGCACCATTACAGAGACTGTAGAGTCTACAGCTCCAAACGCAGGAGCAAAGGCAGCATCTCGCGCACTTACAGGCTTTGCAGGTAGCTCAGGCTCTGGTATTACTAATTTATCAGCTGTAGATTTAACTTCACGCCCTCGTTTATCCTCAGGCTTTACCGAGTTTGATAGAGTTTTAGGTGGTGGTATTGTCGCAGGCTCGGTAGTTTTAATTGGTGGTAACCCTGGTGCGGGTAAATCCACTCTACTGCTACAAACTGTAGGTAGACTTTGCCAAAACCATAAGGTCTTATATGTAACAGGTGAGGAGAGTTTACAGCAAGTAGCACTACGTGCCGCTCGTTTACAAATTCAATCCAACACCATCCGTATTGCAGCAGAGACCTCAATTGATGCAATCTGCGATATGGCCAGTGTAGAAAAGCCTGAAGTTTTAATCGTAGACTCAATTCAGGTGATGCACGTAAGTGGTATTGAGTCAGCTCCGGGCTCTGTAAGTCAGGTTCGTGAAGGCGCTGCAGCCTTAACTCAATTTGCAAAGCGTACCGGTATTGCTGTCTTCATGGTAGGCCACGTAACTAAAGATGGTACTTTGGCAGGTCCTAAAATTTTAGAGCACTGTGTGGACTGCTCTGTAATTTTAGAAGCAGGCACTGATATGCGTTATCGCACCTTGCGCTGTCAAAAGAACCGTTTTGGCGCGGTCAATGAAATCGGTGTCTTTGCAATGACCGATGTGGGCTTAAAAGAAGTTAAAAACCCATCTGCTATCTTTTTAAACCGCCAAGAGTCAGTTGCCCCTGGTTCTCTTGCGATGGTTACCTGGGAAGGTACACGCCCATTGCTTGTAGAGTTACAGGCACTTTGTGATATCTGTTTATACTCTAATCCAAGACGTCTTACCTTAGGTACTGATAGCAATCGTTTATCGATGCTATTATCTGTCTTGCATCGTCATGCCGATTTCTCGCTTTCAGATCAGGATGTGTTTGTAAACATTGTAGGTGGTGTCAAAGTTGAGGATACCTCAGCAGACGTTCCGCTTGCTCTTGCTCTATTATCCTCATTTAATAATAGGCCTATTGATAAAGGTACCATTGCCTTTGGTGAGATTGGTTTAACTGGAGAAATTAGACCTGTACCATATGGTCAAGAGCGTATTTCTGAGGCTGTAAAACAAGGCTTTGTAAGAATTGTGGTGCCTTATGATAACGCACCACGCAAGAAGGTTCAGGGCGTTGAAATTATCCCTGTAAAAAGAGTGTCTGATCTCCTCTCAATTAACAACTAGCATTAAGTGCTAGTTGCAAACCTTAAGCTTGATCGACATTACTTAAGCTTGATCAACAATGGTATGAACGAGGCGGAGGGCAATAACTAATCTGTCCTCGTTTTTAAATCTGATCTCTAAGCATTTACCTAAAGATGCTAAATCAGCCTGTAAAGACTTCATCTTGTTTTCATTAAGATCTTCTGCGTACTTATCAGTAAACTTCATGATGTACTCAGTAGTATCGTCAATCCTTGGCATGGTCTTTTGAGCAATGGATAAAGAACGACCTGAAGCATTCTCAATTAACTCAACAATCTTTGGGTATAAGTCAAAGTGACCATGGGATACATAATCGGTGATGTGGTTGCAGAAGTCATAAACATCATCATAAGATGGATAACACACATCATTTTGATTTGAGCTACGTGATAAAGAGACGTTTAGGATCTTCATATACATGAGTACTAGCTCTTGGCGGAGCTTAATCATGTCGTTAATCCATTTATATTTCTCATCAACTTTCTGTAAGGTGGTATTAAATCGTTTTCCAAATTGAGTAGTAGGCATATATACCTCGCACAATATGTTTAAAAATTTTTATAAGTTATATTGCAAAAATAACATAAAAATCAGTAAGTAATCTGTGCCACTGCTCAAATATTGACAAAGTCACAAAGAGAATTTGAATACAAAAAAGCCACCTTAAATTTGAAATCTAAGGTGGCTTTTCAAAGAACTTTGATAAATTAGCGCTTTGCCATTAAGTTCTTTTGATAAAGCTCGCGTTTGTACTTTTGAACAGAGGCTGCAAAAGCACGACGAGCCTTAGTATTGATCTCAGCACCGCCACCTGCTAGTTTTACACGAAGAGGGTTAACAGCACGGCCACCTAAACGTACTTCATAGTGTAAGTGTGGACCTGTTGAAATACCGGTGTTACCAGAGCGCGCAATCTGAGTGCCCTGCTTAACTCTCTGACCTGGTTTTACCGACATCTTTGATAAGTGCATGTAAACAGTTGAAACACCGCCTGCGTGACGAAGCACAATGTAGTAACCGGCGGTTCTTGAGAAGACTGCCTTATCTACAACACCATCAGCTGGAGCTGTAACTACAGAGCCTACAGGTAGACCAAAATCAACACCATTGTGAGGACGTACACGGCCAGTTACTGGGTGTAAACGGCGAGGGTTGAACTGTGAGGTAACCTTTACACGGCCTCTAAATGGGAAACGGACAAAGTCAGCTGATCTTGTAGCCATTAAGCCACGCTCATCATAGTACTTGCCATCTTGAGTATTTAGATAGCTTGCAATCTTGCCACCACGAGAGAGTTTAAATTCAACTGCGCAAATTTTGCCTTTACCTTTAGAATCGGTAAAGAGTACGCGCATGGTGTCGCCTGCACGAATATTACGGCTAAATTGGATCTTGCCTTTGAACATTTGTAAGATCTTGTTAATCTCACTATAAGTTACACCAGCTCGGTTAGCTGCCTGTGAGAAGGTTTCACCCTTTTCGATGTTCACAACTACTAAACGGCCACGTTTAGCTGAGCTCATCTCCTTTGGAGTGTCGTCAACAGCAGGGGCTGCCTTCTTATTATCAGCAAGAACAGTTGCACTCTTAGTATCAGCCTTATCGCTCTTTTCAACTTTAGCAGGAGCTGCAGCTACAGCTTTAGCTGCGACAGTTGCATCATCATCCATCTCATAAGAGCCAAGCTTTTCGCGTACGTAGCTATATTTACCGGTGTTATCAGCTTTAAAGAAACGTAATTGCTCTTTATCGTTAATTGGCTTGATGAAGACTAAAAGCTCGCCTTTGCCATTAACTAAGAAAGATAGGTTCTCACCAATTTTTAGATTGTTAATAGATTTTGCTACTATCTTATTATCTAGAATTGCAGCTAAAGTAGATGCTGGAACGTTTAAATCTTCAAATAAAGATGAAATGTTATCGCCACTTTGAACGCTTTCTGTAACCCACTTAGAGTCAAAGTTTTTAGCGCTGTCATCTTTATCAACTTTTTGCGCTAAATCTGATACTTCTTTATCTAAGCTTGCATCACTGTCGGCTAGTAAGTCATCAGATAGAGAGTCATCATAGTTTTCAAACTGACCTTTCTTACTCTCAATACCAAAGGCTTGAGTAAGTGGGGTATCATCATCTAGATATTCACCACTTTGCAGAGCAAATTCTTGAGTTGATGCTTGAGAACCAGTTGATACTTCATCTTCATCACTTCCATAGAAGTGTGAATTAGTAGCAAGGGATAAAGCAAAGCATAGGGTTAAAGTTATTCCTATGGCTTTGTAATGGCTTTTAGATAGAGGGCCTTTCCACGGTGTTTGGCAGATAGCCTCTTTTGAAATGTAATCTTCTGATATCATGATAGTTATACGAAGTCTTTATTAACTCTTCATTTATGCACTTGTATTAGCGCTCACACTTTCACTTTTTTGCTGTGAAATTTGTTGTTTGCGGTAGTTAAGACTTCTTCATTTTGTATTATTATGTATATTCTCTGTCAGTATACACTATCACACTGATAATGAAAGAAAATAATTCACATATTTGTGCCTAAAGGCTTACTTTTCGAGGTTTTTATGATCTTTGGCGAAAAATATTTCGACCTATTAAAAAAATTATCCCCATGGCGTCAGAGTTTGTTTGCTCTAGTGCTTGCTCAAAGACAGTTTGCAAATTATGCCCTATGGTGTGATGTCAATGAAATTAAAGGTGGCAAAAAAGCCTATCAGAAAACCTTAGATACCATGTGGGAATTCCATCAAGATAAGTTTAATACCATTGATTTAGAAAAGGTTTTAGATGAGTTTGAGCCTTATCTTTTAGACGATGAAAAAGACGATTTATCTGTAGGTGACTTATTTTCATTAGATGCAACCTTGTCAATTTCAGCCTCAATTTTAGCTATCATCATGCACGAAGGTGAGGAAGCAGAAATGGCATCACGTGCTTCATTAAGTGGTGTGGTACGTAAAATTGAGCAAGAAAACTCGCAAGAATACTCTGATGAAGAACTCCGTGAAATGGAAGCTGTTGATAACGAAGTCAACTTCCAAGTTGAACTTTTAGAGCTTTTACAAGATGCTAAGCGTGAGCCAAGCCTTGTTAAAAAATGCTTTGAATTAGGCGTAAATCAAGGTATTTCAAATATCGGTGTTAGTTTAGAAGACTAATTACCTTCTTCAAAATAAAACCTCAATTAAGCTGTCTACATTACTTGTAGATAGCTTCTAGAATTAAGATCACACCTGATAACATTGAAACTAAAGAGAACACAAGTTTTACTTTAGCAACAGGCATCTTCATAAGTAGGGTAGTACCTAAGAAAGCCCCTGAGAAAGCTGCGATGATCATAACCGGGATCCACTGCCAGTGAATTGAGGTTAAAGCACCTACAGTAACAGCACCTACGCCATTCCAAATGGTAGCTACAAAGATCATGGTATGCATAATGGCACGCTTTAACTCTAGCCCAAAGACACCGACTAAAGTTAAGGTAGCAAAAAGACCAGCACCTGAAGATAACGAGCCTGAGAACATACCTACGCAAAATAAAAGTAGTGTACCTACCACCACTCTTGTAGTAGAACGATTTTCAAGTGTTTTACTACCAAAGCCTTTTTTAAATAATGTATAGATACCTGATGCGATAGTTATAAAACCTAAGACAAGCTGAGCAATATGTGATGGCACTGAGATAATAATTACAGAGCCTAGAACTACTGCAGGACAGCCTACAAATAGCATAGCTAGAGAGACAGCTTTATCAAAAGCAAAGGAGCGATTAAATCCTTTTTTAGACATTGCTCCAATGCCTAAAAAGACGACTGCGACCTTATGAGTACCTAGAGCAGTTGCAAAAGGTAGACCTAATAAGATCAGCATTGGGAATTGGATGAATCCAGCGCCTCCACCGGAGACGCTAGAGAAGAGGTTGGCGATAAAGGTTACAACAAATAAAATACTTTGATTGATAATTTCCTCTATCACCTAAACCTCCTAATTACATGCGCTTTAGAGCACGCCATGCGATATCGTTTCTGTAGAACATGCCATCAAAGTGGATGTTCTTGATGTGTGCATATGCTTTTTCACGAGCATCAGCAACATCAGTGCCTAATGCAGTCACGCAAAGTACACGACCTCCATTAGTTACGATATCATCACCTACTTGCTTAGTACCAGCTTCAAATACCTTTAGATCATCGCCGGTCTTAATCTCAAGACCTGTGATCTTATCACCCTTGCGAGGAGATGCTGGGTAATTGTGAGCAGCTAGTACTACGCCGATTGCAGGACGTGGATCGTACTTAATATCAGCATCCTTAAGACCGCCATCCTTGCATGCCTTTAAGCAAAGATCTACAAGATCTGATTGCATACGTAACATGATTGGCTGAGTCTCAGGATCACCAAAGCGGCAGTTAAACTCAACAACACGTGGGTTACCAGCTTTATCAATCATTAAGCCTGCGTATAAGAAACCACGGTAAGGAATACCATCTTTGCGCATACCCTCTAATGTTGGGTTAATGATTTGCTCCATAACCTTCTTGTAAACTTCATCTGTTACAACAGGAGCAGGAGAGTAAGCCCCCATACCACCAGTGTTAGGACCAGTGTCACCATCGCCTACACGCTTGTGATCTTGTGAGGTAGCCATAGGAAGAGCGTTTAAGGTATCAGACATTACGATAAATGATGCCTCTTCACCTTCCATGAACTCTTCGATTACAACAGATGCTGAGGCATCACCAAATTGGTGATCATCTAGCATGTTGTGCACAGCATCAATAGCCTCTTGCTCGGTCATGGCAACAACCACGCCTTTACCAGCTGCTAAGCCATCAGCCTTAATTACAATAGGAGCACCTTGCTTTTTGATGTAAGCTACAGCGTCATCAGTTTTAGTAAATACTTCGTAAGCAGCTGTTGGAATGTTGTGGCGCTTTAAGAAGTCTTTAGTAAATGACTTAGAACCTTCTAATTGAGCACCTGCTTTTGATGGTCCAAAAATAGTTAGACCTTCTTTTTCAAAAGCATCTACAACACCAGCTACTAATGGAGCCTCAGGGCCTACGATAGTTAAGCCAATAGACTCTTTTTTAGCAAAGTCTACTAAACCTTGAATATCGTCAACAGAGATGGCTACATTCTCCATCTTGTCTTCATGAGCCGTACCAGGATTACCTGGAGCTACGAAAACTTTATCTGCTAGTGGTGACTTAGCAGCACGCCATGCTAAAGCGTGCTCACGACCACCATTACCAATAATTAAAACTTTCATGTGGACTCCTTATCAATTAGTGACGGAAGTGACGCATACCAGTAAATACCATTGCAATGCCATGCTCATTAGCTGCATCAATAACTTCTTGATCGCGGATTGAGCCACCTGGCTGAATGATGCACTTAATGCCAGCTTCTGCTGCTGCATCAACACCATCGCGGAATGGGAAGAAAGCATCTGATGCTAGTGCTGCACCTTCTAGTGATAACTTAGCATCTTCTGCGCGGATACATGCAATACGAGCTGAGAATACACGTGAGGTCTGACCACAACCAATACCTAAGGTCTTCTTGTGGTTGGTGTAAACAATAGCGTTTGACTTAGTGAACTTACATACTTTCCATGCAAATAGTAACTCGTCCATCTCATCATCTGTTGGAATGCGCTTAGTTACAACCTTTAAGTCAGCCTTCTTTACAACTTCAAGATCAGCTTCTTGTACTAATAAACCACCATTTACGCGCTTAAAGTCGTAACGTGGCATTGCTTGAGTTAATGGGCCAGTCTCTAATAAACGTACGTTCTTCTTACGAGCAACTTCAGCCTTTGCTTCTTCGGTTACTGAAGGAGCTACGATAACTTCGCAGAACTGATTGTCAACGATAGCCTTAGCAGTTGCACCGTCTAATTCTTTATTAAAGGCAATAATGCCACCAAATGCTGACTCGCTATCGCAAGCAAATGCATCTTGATAAGCCTTAGTTAGGTTATCAGCAAGTGCTACACCGCAAGGGTTAGCATGTTTTACGATTACGCAGCATGGCTCTTCAAACTGACGTACGCACTCAATAGCTGCATCAGTATCAGCAATGTTGTTGTATGAAAGCTCTTTACCTTGTAATTGAGTAGCAGTTGAAATGCCTGAATCATGAGCACCAATTTCACCATAGAAAGCAGCTTTTTGATGTGGGTTCTCGCCATAACGCATGCTCTGCTTCTTGATGAAGTTTAAGTTTAGAGTACGTGGTAGAGTTGATACGGTGCCATCAGTAATACCGTAATCAGGTACCTTAGTACCAAAGTAGTTAGCAATAGCACTGTCATATGCCGCAGTGTGCTCGAAAGCTGCAATTGCTAAATCAAAACGAGTGTCATAAGTTAATGAGCCGTTGTTCTCATCCATCTCTTTGATTACGCGGTCATAATCAGATGCTCTTACAACAATTGCTACATCACGGTTGTTCTTAGCTGCAGCACGAACCATGGTAGGTCCACCGATGTCGATGTTCTCAATTGCCTTATCTAAAGGGCAGTTTGGATCAGATACAGTCTTAACAAATGGATATAGGTTTACAACTACTAAGTCAATTGGCTTAATGTTGTGATCTGCCATAACCTGCTCATCAATGCCACGACGACCTAAGATACCACCGTGGATCATTGGGTGAAGAGTCTTAACTCTGCCATCCATCATCTCAGGGAAACCAGTGTAATCTGATACTTCAATTACCTTTACACCGTTTTGCTCTAAAAGCTTAGCAGTACCGCCAGTTGATAAGATCTCAACACCACGCTTTTCTAGCTCTTTTGCAAATTCAACAACACCTGCTTTATCTGAAACGCTTACTAATGCGCGCTTGATAGGACGTAAGAGGTTTTCCATAGTTAAAGACTAATGCTCCTAATTTAAATGTAATTTCTAGGCCATAAGACCCATAAGAAAGTGTGCTTATTGTACCAATTTTTGAGCTTAAAAGCCTTAAAATTTGAGCTACTTAACATGATTTTTTCTTGCATTAAAATCTTGCTTTTAATGAAAACGTTTAATTTATTAAACAAGTGATAGCACATACTTGCACACAGAACACGATTTTTAAGCCTTTTGAAAAAATTTTTTGATTTTGGTCAAAAATAAAATTATCTGAAAATTCAATAAATTAGATTTTTTAAAGTGGGGGTATGTACAGAAAAGATCTTTTTGCAATAGGCATTTTAAAAATTCTTATATCAATTTTTTGAAAAAAATGTCTTATACTAGGCGTGTTTTAGGCGATGAGGTACATGTACTGAGCCACAAAAGATTTCACTTAGGTAAGAGAAATTCTTACCATTCTTACTTTATTTATTGATAGCCCGATTGGGTGTATAACAAAGGAAATAAGATAAAATGAATAAGTCTGAACTTATTGAGCAAATTGCAAAGCGTTCTGGTTTACCATTAGTTGGTTCACGTAAGGCATTAGATGCTTTATTAGAGACCGTTGGCGAAGCATTAGCAGCAGGTGACCGTGTTCAGTTAGTAGGCTTTGGTACTTTCAAGGTTACTGAGCGTTCAGCACGTGAAGGCCGTAACCCTCAGACTGGTGCAGTAATTAACATTCCTGCAACTAAGACCCCTTCATTCTCAGCTGGTGCTGAGTTAAAGAAGACTGTAAATCAGTAATTTACAGATCTTTTTTATAAAAGATTTCTAAAACCCTTGGCTAAAACCAAGGGTTTTTTAGTATAAGCGCTTCACAAATCTAAAAACAATTTTCTGCAACAATTCTGTCTTTGGTTAATTTTGAAGACAAAAAAACTTAATAGACATGATCTATCTATCAAAAATCATGGCACTTGGTACAAAAATGTGCACTAAATATCATTTTGTTAGATCTCAACTTTGATTAGACAGCAGTTGCAACAAAGTTGTAAAATAGGCATAGTTTGTAGGATTTTATAAAGGAATTTTATAATGGCACTAAACGCAAAAGCTGGTAAAAAGGCTACTTTTGAAGATCTAGATAATATCCCACGCCTAATGGCTGCTTATTACCTAAACACTCCTGACATGGATGATCCTGCTCAGCGAGTAAGTTTTGGTACTTCAGGTCACCGTGGTACTTCTTTAAATGGTTCTTTTACTGAGTCTCACATTGTTGCAATTTCACAGGCAATTGCTGAGTATCGTGTAAAGAACAACATCACAGGTCCTCTATTCATCGGTATGGATACCCATGCTCTATCAGAGGCTGCACTAGCTACTGCAATTGAAGTTTTAGGTGCTAATGGTGTTGAAGTTCGTATCGAAAAAGATCACGGCTATACTCCAACCCCATCAATTTCTTTTGCAATTTTAAATTACAACAAGGGCAGAACTGAAGGTTTAGCTGATGGTATCGTAATTACCCCTTCACACAACCCTCCATCAAATGGTGGCTTTAAGTACAACCCAACCGATGGTGGTCCTGCTGGCACTGAAATTACCTCTGTAATTCAAGATCGTGCTAACGAGTTATTACGCAACAAGTTACAAGGCGTAAAGCGCATCCCTTACTCACAGGCTATCAAGTTACCTAACGTAAAAGAGCACGACATGCTAACTCAGTATGTTGACGCATTAGGCTCAATTATCGATATGGAAGCAATTTCTAAGTCTGGTATTAAGATGGGCGTTGATCCACTAGGTGGTTCAGGTCTTTACTACTGGGATCAGATTGCTGACAAGTACAAGTTAAATCTAACTGTTGTGAACAAGGCTGTTGATCCTACCTTCTCATTTATGTGCATTGATAGAGATGGCAAGATCCGTATGGATTGCTCAAGCCCATATGCAATGGCAGGTCTAATTGGTCTAAAAGACGATTATGACATTGCTTGGGGTAATGATCCTGACTATGACCGTCATGGTATTGTTTGCCACGCAGGTTTAATGAATCCAAACCACTATCTATCAGCTGCTATTAACTACATTTACAGCCACCGTCCATTATGGCCAAAGGATGCAATGGTAGGTAAGACTGCAGTAAGCTCAAGCTTAATGAATCGTGTAGCAGAAGGCTTAGGCCGTAAGGCATACGAAGTTCCTGTAGGCTTTAAGTGGTTCGTTCCAGGTCTATTTGCTAAGACCTTAGCTTTAGGCTGTGAGGAATCAGCAGGTGCTTCATTCCTACGTAAAGATGGTAGCGTATGGACTACAGATAAAGACGGTATCATCGCTTCATTACTATCTGCTGAAATGTTAGCAGTAACCGGTAAAGATCCTCATGAGCACTTTGTTGAGATCACTAACAAGTATGGCATGCCATATTCTGATCGTGTTGATGCTCCTGCTACATTAGAGCAAAAGGCTGCATTAAAGAAACTAAATCCAAGTGCAGTTGAGGCAAGCGAGTTAGCAGGTGAGAAGATCATCGATAAGTTAACTTGTGCTCCTGGTAACGGTGCAGAAATCGGTGGCTTAAAGGTTGTAACTGAGAACGGTTGGTTCGCAGCTCGTCCATCAGGCACTGAGAATGTATACAAGATCTACATGGAGTCATTCAAGTCAACTGAGCACTTAAAGCGCATCGAAGCTGAGGCTCAAGAGATTGTAAATGCTGCTTTAAAGAAAGCTGGTGTTTAAATCTTTTAACAATTGGGGGCCTTGTGCCCCCTTTTAGTTTTGACAAGGTTAAAATGTGACCTTTCTCGCAAGTGATCTTGTCTTTTTATACACTTTTAATGCTGTATGGGCTACAATGGCGCCTATCTTGAACATTAGTGTATTTTAGGAAACATTATAAAAAAATGAATAAGAAACTGTTATTGTCTTTAGGTTTAATTGGTGCTATCAATTTTACCGGTTGCTCTATCGTATCTTCTATGATGACAACCGAGGCTGAGTATCTTGATAAGGCATCAGCAGCATTGGATATCCCAGCTTCTGATTTAACTGTTTTGCCAGAATCAATTCAACCTTCATTACAAGGCTTGTATTTCCAAGTTAAAGGCAAAGACGGTACTCTTTACAAATGTAACATGAAATCTGGTCTAACTGGTACTACCTCATCAGCGGCTTGCCAAAAGAAAGTAGGCAATAAGTGGGAGAAGATTGGTAACCAAGAGCAGTTAAATGACGATGGTTCAGATCCAGAAGAAGGTTCAGGTGCATGGTTTAACTTCTCAATCGGTGGTGGCGATGCATCAGATCGTTATGGTAACGATGATCCTAAGTTAAAGGAACAAAAAGAGAAAGATGCTAGAAATGCACGTCGTTCACGTCGTGGCACTCAGCTAAGATCTAACGCTCAGCCAGTTGTTGGTACTGAGGTTATCGGTGCAACTGCATCAGATGGTTCAAAGCCTACTATCGTATTCTCTGAAGAAAGTGAGAACGTATCATACAGAACCAATCCAACTAAGACTTACAATGGTCGTTTCAAGGTTCGTGATGAGCAAGGCCACTCATATGAGTGTCACTTTGCAAACGTAGGTCAGGTTGTATCTGACACCGTTTCAGTATGTACTAAGCTTTACTAATAAGTTTTAGTTAGAATTTATAAAGCCCTAAATGAGTGATCATTTAGGGCTTTTGCTATCTATAAAGGCCAAGATCTCATATAATAGGCAAAAATATTTTGAGGACATAAAATTGGCTAAATATACCTTAGATACCCTTCCTGTTACCCATCATCAATACAAAGTAATTGCTTTAGATCTAGATGACACCTTATTACGTACTGACAAGTCAATTAGCGATTACACCATTAAAACCTTACAAAAGGCTCAAAGCCAAGGTTTTTCTATCGCTATTGCTACAGGTCGTCATCCTAAGAGTGCTGTGTTATACATGCAAAAGCTTGGCTGCTTAAATGACAACTCTTACGCTGTTTGCTTTAATGGTGCAGGTGTAGTTAGATTATCTGAGTATGTTAAAGCAGGCGTTGATATTGGTTTTCCAATGGTTGTATCAAATGTAGCTCCTGCTCCTATTATCAAAAAACTTACTCAATTTGCTCACGATAATGGCTGTGTGGTACATGCTTACTCTAAAACTCGCGGTCTATTAGTTGAAAACCACAATCCTCACACTCAGCGTGAGATTGATAATGGTAAGGTTGGCTTTAAGGAAGTCGACTTTATGCAAGCAGATGACAGTGAAGAGTTTTTTAAGATGTTAATTGTAGGTGACAAGGAAGTTTTAGATAAGATGCGTCCAAATCTTCCAAGCTACTTAACCGATTTCTTTGCTGTAGTACGCTCTGAGGCTAATTATTTAGAGTTTATTCCTCATCACTCAACTAAAGGTACTGCCTTAGTACAGCTTTGTGAGGCTCTAGGGTGCACTGTTGAAAATGCAATGGCCTTTGGTGATGCTGATAATGATTTAGCTATGATTAAAGCAGCGGGCCTTGGTGTTGCAATGGAAAATGGCTTTGAAAGCGTAAAAGAAGCTGCTGATGTCGTAACTAAAACTAACGATGAAGATGGCGTTGCTTATTTAGTAAATAAGTTTTTGGACTAACAAATGTTTAAAACTTCAATTTTCAAGCACGAAAAGGATGAGAAAAACTTACGTGCTCAATACAAAGGTGCTGATAACTTACCTTTAAAAGTCTCAGCAAAAGCAGCTTGGCGTATGATCAAGCTCTACTGGGGCTGTAAAGATAGCCTATTTTCATGGTTTTTATTAGCTTGTATTGTGTCTTTAACATCAGGAGCAATCTATCTTGCTAAGGTATTTAACTCTTGGTACAAAGAGTTTTGGGACACTATTCAAGAATATAATTTGCCAGGTTTTAAATATCAGTTAATGGTCTTTGCTGGCCTTGCTTGTATTCACGTTGTCGTCTCTGTTTACAATGCATATTTAAGATCTTGCTTATCTATTCGTTGGCGTCGTTGGTTTACTGATAAAGTAATGCACGACTACCTAGATAATGAAGCTTTCTATAAGATGCAATTGACTGATAGAAAGACCGAAAACCCTGATCAGCGTATTGCAGATGACTTAGGTAGCTTTGTCAGCGCTACTATCTCGCTTCTCTTAGGTACCGCATCTGATCTTGCTATGCTTGGTACTTTTGGTGTGGTACTTTGGGATCTATCAAGTGCTGTTGATATGAATATCTTTGGTCACACTGTGCATTTACCAGATGGTTACATGCTATACCTAGCTTTTGCTTATGCATTAATTGGTACCGTTTTAACCTTCATTATTGGTAAGCCATTAGTTAGATTGAACTTTAGACAACAGCGTTATGAGGCTGATTTCCGTTTCTCTTTAATTAGAGTCCGTGAAAACTCTGAGTCCATTTCCTTATATCAAGGTCAAAAGAGTGAAGAGAGCATTTTAAAACGTTGCTTTGCTGAGGTTGTTTTAAACTACATTAACTTAATTAAAAAAGAAAAGCGTTTAGGCTTCTTTACTTTAAGTTATGCTCAAACAGCAGTAATTTTCCCAATGCTAATTTCTGCTCCAATGTACTTTGCTAAAGTTATCACCATTGGCTCTATCATGCAGATTAACTCTGCCTTTGGTCGTGTTCAAGACTCTTTATCTACTATCATTAACAGCTTCTCAACATGGGCAAGCTATAAAGCTATCATCGACCGTTTAGCTTTATTCTTTGACAGTATGGATGCTTGCTCTAATATTGAGTGTCTAAAGCCTATAAAAGAAGGTGATGGCCTTGAGATTAGGGAGCTAACTGTTAAGACCCCTCAAGGTAAGGTTTTATGCTCAGCTTTGAGCCTACCACTGCTAAACTTAGGCTCTTCTTTGCTTATTCGTGGCCCATCAGGCTGTGGTAAGTCTACTTTAATTAAGACCATTGCAGGTATTTGGCCACACGCTCAAGGTGTAATTAAAGAAGGGGAGAAGGATAGTTCTTTATTCTTGTCTCAGCGTCCTTACCTGCCATTAGGTACCTTACGTGAAGCTATTTGCTACCCAGGTGAGTTGCTACAGGATAATAGCCAGATTGAAACTTACCTCAAGGCCTTAGATTTAGGTTATTTAGTAGAAAGTCTAGATAAGGTTGATAACTGGTCATTGATGTTATCTTTAGGTGAGCAACAACGTATTGCAATTATCAGAGCCCTTTTAATTAAGCCTAATATGCTCTTCTTAGATGAGGCAAGCTCGGCTATGGATGAGCGCATTGAAACTGTCTCTTACAACTTAATTAAACAAGAGCTTAAAGATAGTTTAATTATCAGCGTAGGTCATAGATCATCTCTTCTTAAGATGCACGACTATATCCTAGAGGCACATGAAAATGGTGACTGGGAAATTACTGATGGCAATATCTTTAAAGACTAATTAGGTTTTAAGTTCAAATCCGTGATCTTGAAGATTGCGGATTTTTTTTGCATGAAAGATGTAAAAAAAACGCTGATCAAAAGATCAGCGTTTTTGCAGAAAATAAACTAACTACTCTTCATCAGAATCGTCTTCAGCATTATCTACCTTAGCTACAGCACGTCTTCTTCTGTGAGAGGTGTTGATATGAGCCATACGGCCTGTTAGCTCTTCAGATGGTCCAAATAAAGGCTTTTCACCTTTTAAGAACTTACCTTCATAATCAGCTAAAGCTCTAGTTACAAGCTTATATAATCCAATTACGGCAATGATATTTGGAATTACCATTAAGCCGTTGAACATATCTGCAAGCTCCCATACTAGCTCAACTTTAAGCATTGAACCTGTCATCAAGAAAGCTAATACGATAACTGAGAAGATGTTAACTACTTTTGAACCAAAGAGGTATTTAACATTTTGTACAGCAAAGAAGTACCAGCCGATGATGGTAGTAAAGGCTGCAAAGAATAAGCACAAAGCCACAAAGCCAGCACCAGGGGCGCCCATACCTTTAACAAAGGCTGCTTGAGTTAGCTCAATACCAGTTCTAGTACCATCTAATGATCCAGTAACTAAAATTACTAAAGCAGTTGCAGTTAGCACGACGAAAGTATCGATGAATAGACCAATTACAGCAGCAAGACCTTGCTCAACAGGGTGTTTTACACGGGCAATTGCGTGAGCATGAGGAGTAGAACCCATACCAGCTTCGTTAGAGAATAAGCCACGAGCTACACCGTAGCGAATAGCCTCTTTAACAGTTGCACCGATAACACCGCCGGTTGCGGCACTTGGATTAAAGGCACCAATTGCAATTTGCTTGAAAGTTGGGATGATGTCTGGGGCAAAGCACAACATAATGTAAATTGCACCTAGTACATAAACACCTGCCATTAAAGGTACCATCTTTTCAGCAAATCCTGCAATACGCTTAATGCCACCGATGAAGATGAAACCTGCTAGTAGGATTAACACAGTACCTGTAGTAGTTACAGGAACATTAAAAGCAGATTGGAAAGCTGTTGAAATTGAGTTTGCTTGCACCATGTTACCGATGAAGCCTAGAGCAATAATAATGAGCACAGAGAAAATTGTGGCCATTGGTTTGCTACCTAGTCCGTAGGTAATGTAGTAGGCAGGACCGCCTGTAATATGACCTTCTGAATCCTTTGAACGATATAGCTGAGCTAAGATCGCCTCAGAGAAAATGGTGGCCATACCGAAGAATGCTGCAAGCCACATCCAGAAGATGGCACCAGGGCCACCCATGGCGATAGCGGTTGCAACACCTGCTAGGTTTCCTGTACCTACTTGGGCAGCAATTGCGGTTGCTAGTGACTGGAAGGAGGTCATTCCATGTTTACCGGCTTTTTCACCGTTAAAGGTCAGGCCACCAAATACGTGTTTAAAGGCGCGACCGAATTGACGGATTTGCACGAAGCGAAGCTGAAAGGTAAAGAAGATACCTGCGCCAACCAGCACTGGGATCAAACACCAAGGTCCCCAGAGGATCGAGTTGATGTTTGCTACTGTTTGAGTTAAAGCATCCATTATTGATTCCAAATAAGTAAATGAAAAAAGCAGCGTTATTGCTGCTTCCCTCATATTCTATCAGATTTGTAGGAATTATTAAACTTAAGAATGCTTAAGTGAACTATTTTTCTTGATTATCAGTAACTTGATTATCTGAGGTAGGCTCTTGATCTTGAGGCTTGTCTTCAGTGAACTTATTCATCTTAGCGTGGAATTTCTTTTTTAGGTAAATTGCAAGAACTACTAAGATAATTAAGCCTAAGATTAAATAGATAACCTTTTGTACGTCGTGAACGTACTCCATTAGCACATCTAAGTTATCTGCAAAGAAGTGACCTAAATAAACCCATACAGGCACAGAGATTAAAGCAGCAAGGCCATCCATAACGATGAAAGTTAGGTATGAAATACGACGGCTCATGCCAGCTACAAGATAAATAGGGGAGCGCAGCCCTGGTAGAAAACGGGCTACAAATAAAAGTCCTAAACCATACTCTTTGAATTTCTTTTGAATTTGACTAAATCTTTGAGGAGTAACAATCTTTCTGAAGGTCTTAATCTTTTGGATACGGTAACCGAAGATACGACCTGCTAAAAACATGGTGCTGTCACCAAAGAGTACGCCTACAAGACCTACGGCGCACATGATATGAGGATTAGCTAAATCAAGACCTGAAATTACGCCACCTGATACTAGAGTAATGTCTTCAGGAACTGGAACACCTAGACCACATAATACAAGACAGGCGAACACTGCCGCGTAACCATAGGTACCAAAGAAAGACACTAAGAAATCTAGCAACGGATGATCCTCTTATTATGCAAATTCAAACGGACTAATATTATAACTTAAAAATGTGAGTCATGGCGCAAATTTGCTAAATAATCGCACCATTAAAACCTAGCTGTCTCCATGCTTCGTAAGCTACGACTGCAACAGAGTTTGAAAGGTTTAAACAACGGCTGTTTGGAGCCATTGGGATCTTAATTCTTAGATCATCTGGAACCTTAGCGTAAACTTCATCTGATAAACCTTCTTTCTCACGACCGAAGATCACGTAGTCGCCATCTTGGAACTTAAATGAAACATGTGAGTGATGAGCTTTAGAAGTTGAAGCAATTAAGCGCTTAGGTTGTTCTTTTTCTAAGAACTGCTCAAAGTTTACGTGAACAGTTAGATTGCAAAGTTCATGATAATCAAGGCCGGCACGCATTAGTCTTTCATTATCTAAATAGAAACCTAGTGGGCCTATAAAGTGAAGTCTTGCACCACAATTAACAGATAAACGAATAATGTTACCAGCATTACCCGCCATTTCTGGTTGGTATAAAACGATGTTAATCATAATAAAACCTCACTTCTAAATTTAAAAACTCAAAAAACACGCTATTTTAAAGCATTTTGTACGTGTTTTTAAGACTTTTCTTGAGCTTTTGTAAATTGATGAAAGCCTTATTTGGTGATAATATATGATGAATTTTTCTGTGTATATTAAAAAATATTATGATCTGCTTTTGAAGAAAGCTTTTGGAGGAGTAAATGCCGTTCAATCCTAGCAATGGAAACAGTGAAGGAAAAATAGCCACACCTAGAAAGGTGCTATTTGCCATTGCTTGCCTTGTAAGCTTCTTCTTTGTTTTTAAGTTAATCTCTTTTAAGAGTGCAACTAATAGCGCTATGAGTGGTGAGTTATTAACCACAGGTGATAGCCAAAACATCGTTGAATCCCATTCATTTTTCGAGCAACTATGTAACTACTTTGGTGGTGTTACTTATTTATTCCCTTTAGTACTAATCTATGTTGCTTACAAAGTCATTATTAAAGGGGTAAATCTAAAACACGTCGATTACTTTTTAGTAGGTCTATTTGTTTTAGGCTTTAATCTTTTAGTCCTAGGTCTTTGCCCATTATTCTCAGCTTTATCAGGCACCGCAGGTGGCGATCTTGGCGATAAGATTTACTATAGTTTCTTAGCTCACTTACCATTAGGCACCGGTGCTGTAGTTGCCTTTGGTATTGCTCTGTTAGGCCTATTCTTATTTACAGGTCATGGCCTATTCTTCTTTGCAGATAAAATAGGTGAACTTATCTTTAATCCATTTGATAAGAAGTTTGAGAAAAAAGAAAAGCCAAAAGTTCAAGAGAAAGAGCCATCACCTTCTGAAAAGCAAGATGTCTTTTCTAAAAAAGAAGAAGAGCTTGAAGCTGCTGGTGCGAAAATTAAAGCACATTTAAAGACTTCTTTAGATAAAAAGGCTGAACAAGAGGCTGAGCAAAACACTTACAAAGCAAGCTCAACTCATTTTAATACTGGCAAGTTAGAGCCTTTTGGTGAGCAAACTTCTTTATTTAGTAATTCTGTAGAAGAGTCTTTTAAGGACAATACTAAAAAAGATAAACATGAAGAGTCAAAGTCTCATTTTAGATCTTCATTTAAACACAATAACCTCTCAGAGCGTATTGAGCCTGGTTTTGGTGGTGTAGGTACTCCTGATGTTGAAACACCAAGTTTTGGTACTCAAGAGCCTGTAAAGTACTTAGGTCCAAGTACCGCAGGTCGCAACTATGAATCTACCCCTTCTTACAATGAGACATCAGCTCAGACTCAAAGCTCTTATGAAGGTCAGCAAGATTCTTATGCAAGTAATTCATACAATGAGACTCAAGCTTCAACAAGTGTAAGTTCAAGTGAGCAAAGCTCTGGTCCTACTAGCTACATCACTGGAGTATCAGCTTATAACCAAGCTACAGCCCCAGCTTATGATGACTATGAAGAGCCTAAGACAATTATTAAAGACAGTCGCGTTCAAGAAGAGCAACCTAAAACTGTAATTAAGAAGACTATTATTACTCGTTTTGATAAGAGTCAAAGTGGTCAAAGCATGCTTGCACCATCAACTGATGGTTCTGCATCAACCGTTGACGAGTCAAAGAGCTCAACTATTATCTATAAAGCAGGTGCCGATCATTTAGAGCCAACAGAATCTGTTGGTAGCCCTATGCGTCACTCTGAGGTAAGTACTTTAATTACTAGAACTCAGACTCTTCCTAATGTAAATGCAGATCAAAACTTAAAAGTTGATGCTAACAATGGCGCTATCTCTGGTGAGTTTACTCAAGATAATAAAACTTCAAGTACCGGTAGCAATGGTTCTTATCAAGAAACTCCATCATCTGCGATGGTTTACACAGAAGATGAAGATAACATCATTAACTTTGCTGATTTTAATAAAGAGCAAAAGACCATCAAAGTTGATCATTTAACTGATTCATTTATTCCTGCAGAGCCTCAAGTAATTGCAGTACATAAAGAAGAATCACGTCCACAAGATAATGAGAATAGGCTTACTTTTAATCAGTCTGCTCCAATTAAAGAGTCTGATTTACATTCTGAGCAGTACTCTCGCGGTACTCGCGGTGTCAATGGCTCAGTTATCAATCAAAACGCACAAAACCTTTTAGGTAGTGAGCCACAAAGTAATGTAAATAAGACAACTTCTGAAAAAGAAGAAAGTCCTGTAATTATTGTGCCTCCATATAATCCTAGCAACAATAATTCAAGCAACAATAATTCAAGTAACAATCAAAGTAACACAGCTCAAAACGCTTACAATGCAAGCTCAAATGAGCAAACAACTCAAAGCACAAGTGCTTACACCACCGCAAATTCAAATTTAGCTGAAGGCGGTTTTACTACAAGTGCAGCATCTCAAAATCCAAATGCTTACAATGCTCCATTTGCACATAATGAGCAGACTTCATCAACTAATAGTGCTTATGGCAGTAACTCAAGTTCATCTGTAGGTTCAGTAAGCACTGCTTCTCCATTTGCAAGTACTCAAACAAGTACTGCAAATAGCACTATAACTACTACCCAGGCTCCTCAAGATAATTACTCTCAAAATCCTCCTTTTGAGAATATGAGCACCATCAACGGTACTATTCCAAATCGTCCTATGGGAACAGCTGTGCCAATGCGTGGTCGTGATGGTTCAAAGGCAACTGTAGCTTACGCAAGAGCAACTGAGACCTCTCCACGTCGTGAATACAATGAGTGGCGCCCTGAGTTATCACTACTTGCTCATAGCGAAAAGCAAGAAGATAGCTTTGAAGATGAGCAAGAGTTCATTGATAAGACTGAAGTTATCAACAAGTTTATGAAGGACTTTGGTGTACGAGCTCAAGTAGAGCGCTATGTAAAGGGTCCTGTAATTACTCGCTTTGACTTATCTTTAGAGCCAGGTGTTAAATCAAGCACTATTTCTAGCTTAAATGCTGACTTAACTCGTATTCTTGGTACTAACAAGATTAAGATCTTGTTAGCTGTTCCTGGTACTCCATATTTAGGTATCGAAGTACCAAACAATAAGCGCAAGATGATAACCGTTGGTGACGTTGTAGAAACTGATGAGTTTTTATCATCAAAGGCAAGTTTGCCTATGTGCATGGGCGTGGATACCGTAGGTCATGCAGTGGTAGCTGATCTTGCTAAAGCTCCTCACTTACTAATTGCAGGTACCACAGGCTCTGGTAAGTCAGCAGGCTTAAACTCAATGTTAGTTTCATTGCTACTAGCTAGATCACCTGCTGAACTTCGCTTAATCATGGTTGATCCTAAGCAAGTGGAATTTGCTCACTATGTAGGCCTACCACACTTACTTACCCCAATTATTAACGATCCTGAGTCAACTCTTGCTGCTTTAGGCTGGCTAGTTAAAGAGCAAGAGCGTCGTTATAAAGTTATCTCAGCTTTACATTTGTCAAATATCTTACAAGTTAATCAGATGATTAAATCTGAAAACGCTCAAGGCCGTAAGGTATATGATCCAATGTGGTCTCCTGAGATGGGAGGTAGCGCACCTGAGCTTAAGATCATTCCTTACATCGTTTTAGTTATCGATGAGTTTGCAGACTTAGTTGTAGCATCTGGTGGCAAGAAAGGTGATAAGAACCTAGATACCTTAATTGCAAGACTTGCTGCTAAAGCACGTGCTGCTGGTATTCACTTAATTCTAGCTACCCAAACTCCTCGTGCTGAGATTGTAACAGGTCCAATTAGAGCTAACATGCCATCACGTGTAGGCTACACCGTACAAAATGGTACAGATTCTAGAATCATCTTAGATGAGCCTGGCGCTGAGAAACTATTAGGCATGGGTGATATGCTAATTAAGTTCCAAAGCTTACGTAATTCTCAATGTTTCCGTGCTCATGGCCCATTTGCATCAAATGACGATGTAGATGCAGTAGTTGGTGCATGGATTAACAACGCAGGTGAACCTGAATATGTTGAAGGTGTGACCGATGATGAGGATGAAGAAGAGGTAATGGAAGAGGATATGGGCTCTGATGGCGTTAAGTACGACGAGAAGTTTGACGCTGTTGTAGACTACATCCGCACTGCTTGCCAAGGTCGTAAGTCACCAATTTCAGTATCAAGTATTCAAACAAACTTCTCTTTAGGATATCCTCGAGCTAAGAGACTTCATAATTCGTTGATACAAGCAGGTATTCTTGATTCAAAAGGCTTTATCGTAACTGAACCTTACTAATCGAGACTTGCTTATTATTTCAAATGACACCGCCATTAGGCGGTGTTTTTGATCTTAGCTTTCTAATCCTTAGTTGAACAAATGCTAATCCGTGCTAAGATCTGCTCTGTATTTTTGTAAGAATTCATGCTTAAACTTTAAGGTTTTAAAATGCTAAAGTTATTTAAAGTTGTATGTTTATCAGCACTTGTTTTATCAATGCAAGCTTTTGCTGATGCAAAAAGTGATTTACAGTCTAAGCTTATGCAATATACAGCGCTCAAGGCTGATTTTAGTCAAACTGTAACTCGTAAAGATGGCTCTGTAGTTTCAACATCAACTGGTACTTTAGCTTTAAAAAAGCCTGGTAACTTAATGCTCCATACCTTAAATCCAGACGAGCAAGTATTATTTACTAAAGGCAATACTGTTAATTACTATGATCCTTTTGTAAATCAAGTAACAATCTTTAATGTAAAAGACTTATACACCTCTCCATTTTCTCTTTTAACCTCAAAAGATGAAAAAATTTGGGGACAATATGATGTCACTGTAAATGGTAGTTCTTACACTTTAATTCCCCATAAAAAGGCTGAAGTTACTCAAATTGTCTTAACTTTAAATGGCGATCACGTTCAAGAGCTAAAAGTTACCATGAAAGATGGCAATACTAACTCATATGCCTTATCAAATTTAGCTTATAGCGTCTCTGATAGTGAATTTAACTATGAAGTTCCAGCTGATGCTCAAATAGATGATGAGCGCAATTAGTTTTTAGCAAAAGGATTGATTATGAGTAAAGCTGATAGCGGTGATCTTTTTGCTTTCTTTGAGCAAGCTCATGCTGATGAAGAAAAGGTTAAAGCTCAACAAGTAGAAGATGAATTCGCCCCTTTAGCCTCTCGTCTACGTCCAAAAAGTATTGTTGAGTACGTTGGTCAAACTCATCTATTAGGTCCTGGTAAGCCTCTTAGAACTGTACTTGATAGAGGGCAGTGTTACTCCATGATCTTATGGGGGCCACCTGGTGTGGGTAAAACTACCTTAGCTTTACTATTTGCTAAAGCTTGTAATGCTTTTTTTGAACAAATTCCTGCGGTCACATCTGGTGTTAAAGACATCCGTGAGGCTGTAGATAGAGCGCTATTACGCAAAAAAAGCGGAATTAAGACTTTATTATTTGTCGATGAGGTGCACAGCTTTAATAAATCTCAGCAAGATGCGTTTCTACCTCACATTGAAAATGGCACGATTACCTTTATTGGTGCTACTACTGAAAATCCATCTTTTTCCTTAAACTCTGCTTTATTATCTCGTGCTCGTGTGTACGTCTTGCAAAAGCTCACCGAAGATGAAAGTAGAACATTATTACACAATGCACTAACTTCAGAAAAAGGCTTAGGACCAGAGCAAATTGAACTCTCAGATGGCGTTGAAAAAGCTTTAATTGATTTAGCAGGAGGAGACGCTCGTCATCTTTTAAACATCCTTGAGATGGCATCAGATCTCGCAGCTCCTGTTAAAACCGGTGGTAAGATTTTAACTTTGGCCATGGTCGGTGCAGTAGCTGGTCGTAAGATGATTAACTACGATAAAGGCGGTGATGCTTATTACGAGTTAATCTCAGCTTTCCACAAATCAGTGCGTGGTTCTTCTCCTGATGCTGCTTTATATTGGTATGCCCGTATTTTAGAGGCAGGTGGCGATCCTTTATATGTAGCAAGACGCTTACTAGCTATTGCTACAGAAGATATAGGACTTGCTGATCCTCGCGCGATGACCGTGTGTCTAAATGCCTGGGATATCTTTGATAGAGTTGGTGCTTATGAAGGAGAGAGAGCAATTGCTGAAGCTGCTGTTTACTGTGCACTAGCCCCTAAGAGTAACCATTTGTATGTGGCATTCCATGAAGCAAGAGAGGATGCTAAACAAAATGGTGATTTAGAAGTTCCTATTTATTTGCGTAACGCACCTACAAAGCTTATGGAAAA
The DNA here is from genome assembly GCA_900316375.1 of uncultured Succinatimonas sp. Lineage (GTDB taxonomy): Bacteria > Pseudomonadota > Gammaproteobacteria > Enterobacterales > Succinivibrionaceae > Succinivibrio. The sequence continues at coordinate 34,733 of ONCS01000114.1, forward strand.
TTTAGGCTATAAAAAAGGTTATCGCTATGCTCATGATTACCCAGGTGCCTATGCTGCAGGAGAGTCATTCTTCCCAGAAGAGCTTACAGGTACTGTCTACTATCATCCATCTGACAGAGGACTAGAGGCTAATTTAGGTAAAAAAGAAGATTATCTAAAAGAGCGTGATGATTTAGAAGAGGATAAGCGCTATCCAAAAGGCTATATCGGAAAACGTGTTAAATTTAGGTAATTTCATAGTCTTTTAGACACTGTTTTTAATTGCTCAAAATTTACTTAAAAAAATAACCTTACTCTATGCTAAAATTAGCGCCGAATAATAATTGCTTTTGGCAATTAGATTAAGATTTTTTTTAACTATATATACGGCAACTATCCATGCTAGATTCAAGATATTTACGTGCTGATATTGAAGAGGCAGCACAGCGCCTATCAACTCGTAATTACAAACTAGACGTTCAAAAGATTAACGAACTTGAGTCATTAAGAAAAGAGACAATGACTCGCACTCAAGATCTACAGGCTAAGCGTAACTCCTTATCAAAGAGCATCGGCCAGGCAATCAAGGCAGGTGAGGACGTTACTTCAATTAAAGCTGAAGTTGCAAAGATTGGTGAAGAGCTTGCTGAAGTTAAGCAAAAGCAAGATGAAGTTTTAAAGCAACTAAATGACATCGCTTTAACTGTTCCAAATTTACCTGATCCATCATGCCCACTAGGTGCTGATGATACTTTCAACGTTGAAGTAAGAAAGTGGGGTACCCCTCGTCAGTTCGACTTTGAAGTTAAAGATCACGTAGCTCTAGGCGAAGGCTTAGGCATGTTAGATTTTGAAACAGCTCGTAAGGTATCAGGCGCGCGTTTTGCATTCATGAAGGGCCCTATCTGTAAGTTACACCGTGCATTAGTACAGTTAATGTTAGACTTACACTATGAGCAAGGTTACACCGAAGTTTACACTCCATATTTAGTAAATATGGATTCTCTATATGGTACAGGTCAGATGCCTAAGTTTGCTGAAGATCTATTCCATACTAATCTAGATGGCTCATGCGATGGCGATGGTGTAAATCACCACTTCTGCTTAATCCCAACAGCTGAAGTACCTCTAACTAACATGGTTCGCGGTGAGATTATTCCAGAGTCAGAGTTACCAATTAAAGTAACTGCTCATACTCCTTGCTTTAGATCTGAGGCAGGTTCAGCTGGTCGTGATACCCGCGGTCTAATTCGTATGCATCAATTTGATAAAGTTGAGATGGTACAAATCGTAAAGCCTGAGGATTCATGGCAAGCTTTAGAGACTTTAACAAATGATGCTGAAGCTGTACTACAAGCTTTAGAGATCCCTTACCACGTAGTTGCACTATCAACTGGTGATATGGGCTTTAGCTCAGCTAAGACCTACGATATTGAAGTTTGGCTACCTGCTCAAAACTGCTATCGTGAGATTTCATCTTGCTCAAACTGCGTAGACTTCCAAGCTCGTCGTATGCAAGCTCGTTTACGTCGTAAAGATGGCAAGGTTGAGTTAGTTCATACCTTAAATGGTTCTGGTTTAGCTGTAGGTCGTACCTTAGTAGCTGTACTTGAGAACTATCAAAATGCTGATGGTTCTATTACTGTGCCTAAGGTACTACGTAAGTACTTAGGCGGTTTAGAAGTAATCTCTAAAGAGACTAAGTAATGCTAACAGCACTTGATTGGGTAATTTTAGGCGTGGTGGGATTATCTGCCATCATGTCTATTTTTAGAGGCTTTGTTAAAGAGGCCTCTTCTATTATTTCTTGGGTAGCAGCATTCGTTGTTGCAAGTAGGCTCTATCCAAGTGTTGCCCAATACATAACATTTTCAAATGACGATATAACTCGTAAGGTAATTGCAAGTATTCTCCTGTTTATCGTGACCTTAGTGGTTCTAGGATTTATTGCAAATACTGTAAGTTCATTAGTCAAAAAGGTAGGCCTTTCAAGCTTTGATAGATTGTTAGGTGTAGCCTTTGGTGTAGCACGCGGCATTTTAATTGTAAGTGCGGTTTTAGCACTTGCTCGTATGCTGTTTGCAATGCACATTCTAACCTTTATTCAAGATTATCCATGGTATAAAGACTCTGCCTTTGTACCAGAGCTACAACGTATCGTAAACTGGTTCTTTATCTACATGGGAACCACATCTACATCTACTGGAGCATAACTATGTGTGGTGTTGTCGGAATTGTAGGAACATCTCCTGTCAATTTGTCACTTTATAATTCTCTACAGGTGTTACAGCACCGTGGTCAAGATGCAGCAGGTATTGTTACCGTAGACGAGGATGGTAATTTCCATCAGCGTAAAGCCAACGGCATGGTAACTGAAGTCTTCCAACAGCGTCACATGATGCGTTTACGTGGCAATATCGGTATTGCTCATAACCGCTATCCAACCGCTGGATCTTCATCAGCTGCAGAAGCTCAGCCATTTTATGTAAACTCACCATATGGTATCGCTCTAGCTCACAACGGTAACTTAATTAACTCTAAAGAGCTAAAAGAAAAGTGCAAAAAAGCACGCCGTCATGTTAATACTCAATCAGATTCTGAAATTCTTCTAAACATCCTAGCTTGGAAGATCTCTATGATTGATAAAGATATCCCAGATGAGAATGATATCTTTAACGCAATCTCAGGTGTTTATGAAGAGATTAAAGGTGGCTACGCAGTTGTAAGCTTAGTTTTAGGTGTAGGTTTAATTGCTTTCCGTGATCCATTTGGTATCCGTCCTATGGTACTAGGTGAGAAAGTTGATGAAAACGGCAAGACTGAGTACATGGTTGCATCTGAATCTGTAGCTTTAGATGTAAGTGGCTTTAAGTTAGTTCGTGACGTAAAACCAGGTGAGTGCTTACTAATTACCAATGATGGTAAGTTATACTCAAAGATTTGCGCTAAGAACCCAACTCTAAATTCATGTATCTTTGAGTACGTATACTTTGCTCGTCCTGATAGCATTATCGATGGTGCTTCAGTATATGCAACTCGTGTCCGTATGGGTACTAAGCTTGCTCAGCAAATTCAAAATGAGCACAAAGACTTAAAGATTGACGTGGTGATCCCTATTCCAGATACCTCTGTTGATATCGCAGTGCAGATCGCTCGTTACTTAGGTGTTCCATACCGCCAAGGTTTCGTGAAGAACCGTTATATTGGCCGTACCTTCATTATGCCAGGTCAAAAGCAGCGTAAGAAGTCAGTACGTAGCAAGTTAAACCCAATTCCTGCTGAGTTTAAGGATAAGAACGTACTATTAGTTGATGACTCAATTGTACGTGGTACTACCTCATTACAGATTGTACAGATGGCTCGTGAGGCTGGTGCTAATAAGGTATTCTTCGCTTCAGCTTCTCCTGAAATTCGTTATCCAAACATCTACGGTATCGATATGCCAACTTCTAAAGAGCTTATTGCTTTTGGCCGTGATAATGCGGAGATCTGCAAAGAGATTGCAGCTGATGCCCTAATCTATCAAAAACTAGAGGACTTAGAAACTTCAGTTACCGAGGAAAATCCTGCTTTAACTAAGTTTGATACCTCTATCTTTACCGGTAAATACATCGTGCCTCCTGCTGATGATTACTTTGCAAACATTGAAAAGCAAAGATCAGATGATGCTAAAGCTGATAAAGCATGGAAAGACTCAACTGATTCTGAGCAGTTAGATATCTTTAATATCTAACTTTACACAAAGTTAAACTAGATCCCTTGTGGCGTAAATGCTACGAGGGATTTTTTTAACTATTTTCAGATATTTGATTTAAAAAAGTAGGGAAGAAGTATCTAATTTTTTGATGAAATAAAGGTAAAATTTTGGTATTTTCAGTGATTTTGAAAAATTAAAGTACCATTATAAAAATATCGTTAAGAAAATGAAAATGAGTGATTTTATCAAGAATTATAATTTATTTTTAAATATCAATAAGATAAAATTGATAACGATATAAAAACTTACTAAAATTTATTAAAAATCTTAACGTTACGATTTTTAATAAATCACCAAAATAGTGCATGCAAAATCTAGTAAAAATGACCGCCTAACCATGATAAAAATCAGCTTTTAATAGGGGTAAAAGGCCACAATTATTTGATAACGATCAAAAAAATTTAGCTTTATTTACAAAAGATGTTGAAAAGATAAAATCGTAACGTTAAGATTTCATTTACCTAAAGCAACTGCCCTTATTGTATCTTGCAATAGGAAAAGTAAATTTTGGAGAATCTATGTTTAACTTATCGCTTAAACAGCAACAGAGAGTGATTATTGTCTCTTTCTTGGCAATACCACTTTTATTGCTGATTACTTTTTCATATTTTCCTGCTGTAGAGTTGTTCTTCCTCTCTGTAGCAGACTGGGACGGCTTCTTAGATGCAGGTGAGTTCCTAGTAGGTCTACCAAATCAGGCTGCATTCGTTGGTCTTGATAACTACGTAGACTTATTAAATGAGCCTGAAGAGCTAAAGCCATTATTAGTATCTTTATACTACTTCGTAGGTGCTGTAGTTCAGCTAGCTTTATCTTTATGGTTTGCTGTACTAGTTAACACCAAGCTAATTGGTAGAAACTTATTTAAAACATTCTTATTCTTACCATTTGTTTTAAATGCAGTTGCTGCTTCAATGGTTTTCCAAATCTTCTACCAAGTTCAAGGTGGTTTAGATAGCTTCTTATCTCTACTTGGCTGTGATTCATTCTTCACAGTTGTTGAAAATGGCGTAGAAGTAGTTAAGTACCCAGAGTGGCTTGCTAACCCTCAGATCGTTAACTGGGCTCTAGTTGCTGCATCTGTATGGCGTTATTTAGGTTTTAACCTAATCCTATTCTATGGCGTACTACAATCAATTCCTCAAGATCAGTACGAGGCTGCTCGAATTGAAGGCGCTACCGAGTGGCAGCAATTCCGCTTCATTACTTTACCTTCAATTAAGATGATCTTAGGTCTTCAAGCATTGCTAGCATTCGTTGGCTCTCTATCAGTATTCGATATTCCATATATCATTACCAAGGGTGCAAACGGTACTCGTACCTTCGTTATGGAGACCATCCGTGTTGCATTCGAGCACAATGGCTACGGTATCGCATCAGCAATGGCGGTTATCCTTCTAATTTTGGTTGTATTCTTCATGATCGTCCAAAAATTATTATTCAAAGAGGAAAAATAGTTTATGTTCGCTAAATCACAACCAATTTCCCCAGAGCAGGCAGCTCTTTTAGAAAGAGTGAATAAAGCTGAACGTGAAATCAAGATGGCTAAGTTCAAGACTCATTTGAAGTCTCCACACTGGCTATTTTGGATGTGCTTTAAGTACTTCACATTCTTATTAGCATCTGTTGCAGTGCTAGTACCACCATACTCAGTATTTATTACTTCATTTAAGACTATTGATCAGTACTATGACTTATCAATTTCTAAGTTACATGCTGAGTGGGGCTATTTCACTAACTTTGATAACTACGTTAAAGCTTTTGATTTTGGTAATTTAGGTACCGGCTTTATTAACACCGCAATAATCTTAGGTGTTTCACTAGTACTAACCATTATCTTTGGTACTCAGGTAGCTTACGTATTATCACGTTTTAATTTCCGTGGTAAGAAATTAGTGATCCTTCTATACCTAATGGCAATGTTAATTCCTGCAATTACTACTCAGGTTGCAACCTTCCAGGTAATTTACGCGATTGATTATTTCTTCCGTACCTATATCTCTCAAGGTTTTGCTAACGCCATTGTAATGTGGAAGGTTATCGTACTTTACGTTGGTGCCGACGTAGTTATGATTTACGTATTCTTACAGTTCATGAAGGGTATTCCTGTAGAGCTTGATGAGGCTGCTAAGATTGAAGGTGCATCATACTGGACTATTTATACAAAGATCATTCTACCTTTGTTAAAACCAGCAATTGCAACCATTATCATTCTACGTACAATTTACATCTACAACGACTTCTACTTCCCATTATTGTACTTACCAGATATGCAGACAGTATCAACTGCTTTGTACCACTTTGTTGATTCTCCAACCGGTACACAGCCTACCTTATTGTCAGCAGGTGTTGTAATCGTATTGATCCCATCAATCATTGGTTTCTTACTATTACAAAAGCAGATTTACGCTGGTGTTACAAACGGCGCTGTAAAAGGTTAGTAGTTTTAAAGTTTGCATAGGTTTTAATTTATGTCCACACCATTAGTTTTAGCTTGCCACTGGATATGCCGCTTATGCTGGTGTCACATCCTATTTGTGATGTTTTCAGTACTAGGTTTAGGCTTATTTGGTGTATGCCCTGCAACTGTTGCTTGTTGCAATATGCTAAGACGTTACTTAAATGGCGCTCAAACTGTCACCATTAAGATGATGTGGACTGAATATAAAACTGAATTTGTAAGAGCTAACAAGGTTGGTTTGTTATTTGCCTTTGTAGGTTTTGTGTTCTTCTTCTACTACTCATATGGTATTAACGTTGAGAGCACTGCTTTAAACATCGTAGGTTACTTTTGTATAGTCATGTTCTTATTAACCGCATTTGTAGGTTACTCATGTCTTGCAATGTTAAGTATTTACGATGCCACAAACTTTAAAGGTATTTTACAAAACGGCGCGGTAATGCTTCGCGATGTATATACTGTTGCAGGAACGATTGCAGCTATCATCACTACATATTTAGTAGAGAAGTTTATTCCAGTTGTTGGTTTCTTCTACGGATTAGCACCAGTTCTTTACGCTACCATCGGTATTTATTGGTACAAAAGAGCTGAGTTAAAAAAGTTATAGTTAGGATTTTAATTAAAAATGAGCTCTATTGAGACATTAAAAGAAGGTTGCTTATCTGAGGCACGCAATGTTCTAGATTTCTGGTACAACTACCAGGACAAAGACTTTGGCGGTTTCTATAGCTACTCAGATTTTAACGGCAATATTGAAAAAGAGCATGACAAGGGTGTGCTATTACACGCTCGTATTCTATGGGCTTTTTCTTATGGCTACAGAATTTTAAAAGACGAGAAGTACAAAGTAGCTGCTAAGCACTGCTACGAGTTTATCCGTGACTTTGCTGTGGATAAAGAGTTTGGTGGTGTTTACTGGTTCTTAAATAATAAAGGTGAGGCTACTGATACCCAAAAACACGTATACAATCAAAGCTTTGTAATTTACGGTTTATCAGAGTACTTCTTAGCAACAGGTGAAAAAGAAGCTTTAGATCTTGCTTTAAACCTATTTAATCTAATTGAGAAACACGCTTTCGATGAGGTTTACGGTGGTTACCGTGAGGCTTATGACAGACAGTGGAACCCAATTGAGAATAAGCTTGTTTGTGATACCGCTGAAGGTGTTCTATCTGAAAAATCAATGAACACTCACTTACATATCTTAGAGGCATTTACTAAGCTTTATGAAGCAAGCCACAACGAGACTGTACAAAAGCAAATGGCTGCTTTAGCTGATTTAATGATCACTAAGATTGTAAATGATAGCTATCACTTCGGTCTTTTCTATACTCGTGAATGGGTATGCTGCTCACACGATGTAAGCTTTGGTCACGATATTGAAGGTAGCTGGCTTTTAGATGAGGCTGCTGATCAAATCACTAACAAAGCACTAGCTGATAAGATCCGCGCTTTAACTTTAAAGATGGCACAAACTACAGCACGTTATGGTGTAGATAAAGATGGTGCTACTTTCAATGAATTTCGTGATGGCCACTTACTAGATTCAGACAGAATTTGGTGGGTACAGGCTGAGTCAATGATTGGCTACTTTAATGCTTATCAAAAATGCCATGATGATAAGTTCTTAAGTTTATCTGAAGGATGCTTTAACATCATCAAGTCACAGCTTAAGGATGATATCAATGGCGAATGGTTCTGGAAGGTTGACCGTTATGGTAATCCTTATACCGATTGCCCTAAGGTTGAGCCTTGGAAATGTCCTTATCACAATGGTCGCGCTTGCCTGGAAATGTTTAAACGCATTGACAGCTTACAAAGTGCTAAATAAGAAACAACTTTTTTAGGAGAATTTAATATGTACGCTGTTAGAGTTGAGAAGTTAAATAAAACCTATTTCGGCAAGAACATCATCTTAAACGACATCGATCTTGAGATGGAAGCAGGTGGTTTTACCGTTCTTTTAGGACCATCTGGCTGTGGTAAGTCTACCTTATTACGTATGGTTGCAGGTCTTGAGGATGTAACCTCAGGTAAGGTTTTCATCGGTGATAAGGATGTAACCTTACTTGACCCTAAGGATCGTGACATTGCGATGGTATTCCAGTCATATGCTCTATTCCCACACATGACTGTTGCTCAGAACATCGGCTTTGGTCTAAAGCTACGTAAGGTTTCAAAAAATGAAATCAACGTAATGGTAAAGCAAGTTGCTGATATGTTACAGATTGGTCACTTACTAGATAGAACCCCAGCTGAGCTATCAGGTGGTCAGCGTCAGCGTGTTGCTATCGGTCGTGCTCTAGTTCGTCAGCCTAAGGTATTCTTATTCGACGAGCCTTTATCAAACCTAGATGCTAAGTTACGTGGTGAGATGCGTATCGAGCTTAAGAAGTTACACACTGCTTTAGATACCACCATCATCTACGTTACCCACGATCAGATCGAAGCTATGACCCTAGCTACTAAGATCGTTGTTTTAAACAAGGGCCACGTACAGCAAGTAGGTACTCCATACGAGATCTACAACAAGCCTGCTAACGTATTCGTAGCTCGTTTCGTTGGTACTCCTTTAATCAACATCCTAGAGTGCACTCTAGCAAAAGAAGGTGATGTTCCTGGTATTAAGTTACACGACAAGTTCATCCCTCTACCTCACTATGAGTTCAACGAGCCATTCCAAGAGGGCCGTGCTGCTTTATTTGGTATTCGTCCTGAGCACGTATCACAGTTTAAGGAGTCAGAGAATAGCCACGAGATCAAGGCAACTGTAGTTGCATTTGAAAAGACAGGTTCTGAGACCTTAGCTGAGTTTAGCTGCAATGGTTCTACTGTTCGTGCTAAGTTAGATGCTAATGTTAAGATCAATAACGGTGATGAGTTTACCTTATATCTAGCTTTAGATAATGTATCACTATTTGACTTTACCACAGAGCAAAGAATCTAATCTAAGTTTTAAGTAAAGTTAAGCCCTTAGTTGTGAAAGCATCTAGGGGCTTTTTCATTTGGGGATTGTTTGTGAGCATAAATGCAATAAAGATAAGGTATGGGAAATTAAAACAATAAAAAAGCTCCCGAAGGAGCCCTTTGATGTAAATTCAGCTAATTACTTCTCATCGCGAGGGTAGAAGGTAGCTTTTTCAATGTATTGAAGCTTCTTAGGATCTTCACCTTCAATTAGCTTGATAATGTATTTTGATAATACAGTACCAACTGAATGGAAGTTCTGACGCAAGCCTGGAATTAAAGGATTATAAAAAGCAGGTAAGTCACAGGTCTCAACGTTAATTACATGGACATCTTTACCTACAACTAAGCCTGCATCTTGAATACCTGAGATACAACCTAATGATGAGATCTCAGAACCACAGAAAATACCATCTGGGTGATCCGCTTTACTCATTAGATCAAAAAACATCTTACGATAGTTAGTCACCAAGCTGTAATCGTAGATGATGTCTTTTTCTCTATCAAAATCTACACCAAACTCCATAGCAGCACGCTTTACGCCATAGTATTTGTGGCAAGCATAAGTGTAGTCAGCAGATGATGACAACATCTTAATGTGCTTACAACCAATTTTAAACAGGTATGAAGCAGCACGGTAGCCAATGTCGTAGTTATCAACATCGACAAAAGCGTGGTCAATACTCATCTCAGTTTGACCAAAGGTGATAAAAGGAACCTTGTGCTCTTGAAGATAGGTGACACGCTCATCTTGGTTTTTAGTAGCGTTGATGATAATACCGCCTGCTAATCTTCTTTCTACAGCGTATTTTACAGGCTCTAGAGGATCTTGACCTGGTAGCAAAGGTAGTACTGATAGGTTATAAGGAGTGCCCTCAAGGCCTAAAGTTAAACCTGAAATTAAAGCAAGGGTGCCGACATCACCTACGATATCTCCGCTTTTTAACATAGGTAAAACAGCAACGATATTGTAGTTAATGCCAGTTTTTAAACTTAAACCTTGAATGTTAGGCGCATAACCTAATTTTTTAGCTGCAGCCTTTACTTTATCGATGGTAGGTTGTTTAACATCATCACCATCTTTTAGAGCTCTTGATACAGTAGTAACTGACAAACCAGTGTACTCTGCAATGGTTTTTAATGTAACGGACATAATTTTATCATTATTTGTGAATGCACGAAATTTTTTTGTTTTTTATATAAATCGAATCGAAACGATTTTAAGTAACTTAAAATTACCTAAAACAATTTTGACTTTCATAATTCTATCATAAGCGATAAAAAAAGCTCAAAATAAGGTGAATATTGTTAATAAAGTGTGCATTAAATCAACAAATTTTGACGTAAAGAAATATAGCGTTGTAGCTTTATTTTATTGGATTCGTTAGATGAATGTGTATTATAAAATATACGTTAATTTAGTAGAGCAAATTCCATAAATTTTTACAAAAACAAAAAGTGATATAAATCACATTACTATAAGAATATTTTCAGAATTATCTTCTATTTTAAAATCAAACTTAGTAAAATGGTAACGTTACGATTTTATAGGAGTTAAGATTTTCTATGACCAATGTAAAGGCATTTAAAGCTTACGACGTAAGAGGTAAGGTTCCATCAGAGTTAAATGATGAGATTGCTTACAAGGTAGGTCGTGCTTTTGCTCAATTTTTAAAACCAAAGAAGGTTGTTGTAGGTTTTGACGCTCGTCTATCTAGTGAGTCACTTGCTAAGAACGTTCGTGAAGGTTTAATTGATGGCGGTGTAGATGAGGTAGTTGATATTTCTCTATGCGGTACTGAGATGGTTTACTTTGCAACCTCTCACTTAAAGGCAGACGGCGGTATTATGATCACCGCAAGTCACAACCCTAAAGAATACAATGGCATGAAGTTTGTACGTGAAGAATCACGTCCAATCAGTGGTGACACTGGTCTTAACGACATTCGTGATCTTGTTGCTAATACTGAGTACACTAAGAGCAACAACGATTCTTTATATGCTCAAAAATCGAAACGTTACGATATCTATCCTGAGTATGCAAAGCACATTCTAGGCTATATCGATACTAAGGCATTAAAGAAGATCAAGATTGTAGCTAACGCTGGTAATGGCGTAGGCGGTAAAATGGTAGAGGCCATTAAGCAATACCTTCCATTTGAATTTGTTGAAGTACATTTCAACCCAGATGGCACTTTCCCAAATGGTATCCCTAACCCTCTATTAGTAGAGAACCGTGATGAGACTGCTAAGGCTGTTGTAGATAACAAGGCTGATATCGGTGTAGCATGGGATGGTGATGCTGACCGTTGCTTCTTATTCGATTCAGAAGGTAAGTTCATCGAAGGTTACTACATTGTAGGTCTACTTGCTCAAGTATTCTTACAAAAATTCCCTGGTAGCAAAATCATTCACGACCCACGTCTAATCTACAATACTATTGATATTGTAAAATCATTAGGTGGTACCCCTGTAATGTCAAAGACAGGTCATGCTTTCATTAAAGAGCGTATGCGTAAAGAAGATGCTATCTACGGCGGTGAGATGTCTGCTCATCATTACTTCCGTGACTTCTCATACTGCGACTCTGGCATGTTACCATGGCTTTTAATTGCAGAATTACTATGCACTTCAGGTAAGTCACTTGCTCAGTTTGTAAAAGATGCTGAAGCAAAATACCCAATCTCAGGTGAGATTAACTCTGAGGTTGCTGATGCAAACGCAGCTGTTCAGTGTGTATATGAGGCTTACAAAGACAAGGCAGAAGGTGAGGATAGAACCGACGGTATCTCTTTATCATTTGGTAATTGGAGATTTAACCTACGTTGCTCAAACACCGAGCCTGTAGTTCGTCTAAATGTTGAGTCAAAAGGTGATAAGGCATTAGTAGACGAGAAGACCAAAGAGATTTTAGCAATTTTACGTAAATAAGCGGACCTGAACGATTAGCTTAACGTAAGTTGCAAGAATATTAGCTTTTTAGTTTTTTTTTATTGGAAAAAATTATGACAGTAAAGATTTTAGGTGGTCAGTCCATCCCAAATTTACCATGGCAAGATAAGCCTGCAAATGAGCAGGGTGTTGTATGGCGTTATACCAACAATCCTGTAATTGATTGGAATCCTTTCAAAGCAGCAGCTCGTGTTTACAATTCAGCTGTTGTGCCTTGGCAGGGAAAGTTTGTAGGTGTGTTCCGTTGCGATTACAAAAATGGTCGTCCACACTTACATGTAGGCCACTCAGATGATGGTTTAAAGTGGAGCTTTAACGAAGATCCTATCGATTGGAGAGATAAGGATGGTAATCCATTCGTTCCATCATATGCTTATGATCCTCGTGTTATCTGTGTTGAAGGCGTTTACTACATCATTTGGTGCACAGATGATCACGGTGCAACCTTAGGTGTAGGTAAGACTACTGACTTTGAGCACTTTACTCGTTTAGAGAACGCTTTTGTTCCATTTAACCGTAACGGTGTGTTATTCCCACGTAAGATCAATGGCCAGTTCGTAATGTTAAACCGTCCATCAGATTCAGGTCACACTCCATTTGGTGATATCTTCCTAAGCCACTCATATGATATGGAGTACTGGGGCAAGCATCGCCATGTAATGGGTAAAGGTGGTACTGGTTGGTGGCAAGGCACTAAGATTGGTGGTGGCCCTGCTCCTATTGAGACCTCAGAAGGTTGGTTATTGATTTACCACGGTGTATCTGGCACTTGCAATGGCTTTGTTTACAGCTTAGGTGCTGCTCTACTTGATAAAGATGAGCCATGGAAGGTTCTATACAGAGGTCGTGATTACATCCTAACTCCTGAGAAGGATTATGAGACTCGCGGCTTTGTTCCTAACGTTTGCTTCCCATGCACAGCTCTTGCTGATGCTGATACTGGTCGTATCGCAATTTACTACGGTGCATCAGATACTTACTCAGCTCTAGCATTTACAACAGTAGATGATCTAGTAAATGAGATTAAGACTCATTCTGAAGTTTTCTAATCAAATCTTTTTAATCTAATTATAGAAGGTGGCTTTAGCTACCTTCTTTAAAGGTATAAATATGTCAATTTTTTCTGAAAGATTAGCTGCTCTAAAAGCTGAATTTAAAAAGAACACTGAGTACAAGAATACACCAGTGCTACCTGGCAACGGTATTTTCACTCGTTATGAAAAGCCTGTTCTAACCAATCTATTTGCACCACTTGAGTGGCGTTATGACTTAAATGAAAAGACTAATCCATTTTTAATGGAGCGTCTTGGCATTAACGCTGTTTTAAATCCTGGTGCTATCTTCTTAAACGGTAAGTACTACTTAGTTGCTCGTGTTGAAGGTTATGATCGTAAGTCATTCTTTGCTGTAGCTGAGTCTGATAATGGTATCGACGGCTTTAAGTTCTGGGATGAGCCTTGCGTAATTCCTGAGACTGATCTTATCGAGACTAACGTATATGATATGCGTTTAACTAAGCATGAAGATGGTTGGATTTATGGCCTATTCTGCGCAGAGCGTAAAGATCCAAATGCACCTAAAGGTGATGAGTCATCAGCTTATGCACAGTGCGGTATCGTTCGTACTAAAGATTTAAAGACTTGGGAAAGATTACCTGACTTAAAGACAAAGGCTGCCCAGCAACGTAATGTTGTGTTACACCCAGAGTTTATTAACGGTAAGTACGCCTTCTATACTCGTCCACAGGATTCATTTATTGAAGCTGGTACCGGTGGTGGTATTGGTATGGGCTTTAGCGATTCAATGGAGAACGCTGTTTTAGATGAAGAGTTCTTAATCGATCCTAAGCTATATCACACCATTAAAGAGTCAAAAAATGGTATGGGCCCTGCTCCTATCAAAACTAAGTATGGTTGGTTAAACGTAGCTCATGGTGTACGTAATACTGCAGCAGGCTTACGTTACGTTTTATACTGCTTCATGACCTCACTTGAAGATCCTCGAAAGGTAACTCATCGTCCATCTGGTTACTTCTTAGCTCCAGAAGGTGCTGAGCGTGTAGGTGACGTATCAAACGTTGTATTCTCAAATGGCTTAATCGCCCGTGAGGATGGCAAGGTATTTATTTACTACGCTTCATCTGATACCCGTTGCCATGTATTAACTACAACTGTTGACCAGTTAGTTGATTACGTAATGAATACCCCAGAGGATCCTCATACATCTTATGAGTGTGTTCAGCAGCGTATTGCATTAATAAGAGCAAACAAAGCTTTATAAAAATAAAATAACTCCTACAAAATATTTTTTCCTTATGATTGTTGCCCAGCTTTTGCTGGGCTTTCTTTTTGTCAAATTAAAAAATTTTTTCAAATATTTTTTTATCTCTGAATTTTAAATAAAATTGTAAAACTTAATTTACAATATTTGTTAAATAGTAACGTTTTCATAAAATCACCTGTCTTTGACAGTTACACACAAATAAAAACAGCGCAATCCATTGATACAACTGGAGTTGCGCTATTTTAAGTAATTTATGTAA
>ONCS01000051.1 GCA_900316375.1 uncultured Succinatimonas sp.
GGAACATATGCAGATCTAAACAAGAAAAACATAATTGTATTTTTAAAGAGCAAACGCAGTGCTAGACCGCATTTATTAAACGTTTTAACCCAAATTCCTAGCTGGGAAAGTTGAGTTACCTATAAAGCTATAGTTTGTTTAAGTTCTTTAAAAGTAGGAAGAGCTTAAACACAAGATGAACGCTACTGACCTTAAATCGAGTATTAGTTATGTATGATTTAAAGTACTTTCTAAAGGTTTAAAAAAATTTCTTTAAATTCCAATTAACTTAATAGCACTTAAAGAAATTTATTTGCTGTTTGTCTTATATGTTCCTAATAGACGTAGTATAATACTTTAATCGGATTTGTGTCACGCTTTGTTGTATTTTTAAAAGCAATTGACTTTGATCCTACCATAAATGTTAGTTTATTGCGCCACGTCACATTTTAGATTTTAGCAAAATGCTCAATAAAGTGACATTGTAAAAAAATTGCCCACATTTTAAGCAAAATCGTGTTTTTGCGGTGACATTATTTTAGAGCAATCAAATCAAATTTGTGTTTTCACAAATCTTCCCAAAAATTTGACAAAAATTAGCGTCAAACCTAATGTCCATGCGTTCTATGTTATAATTTGTGCGATTTTTGACATCACTGCCAAAATAAGAGGTTTCATGGCTACATACGTATTTGGTGATTTACACGGTTGCTTTGATGAGTTTAAGTTATTACTAGCTCGCATTGGTTTTAATGCAGGCATTGATGAACTCTTACTCACAGGTGATTTAATTGGCCGTGGACCAAAGCCTGTAGAGACCTTAAGCTATTTAGTTGATCTTAAAAATAAGTGCCCAGAGAAAGTACACGCTGTCCTTGGCAATCATGATTTAAACTTTTTAGCCGTAATTTTAGGTCTTCGTAAAACCAAGCCTCGTGATAACTTAGATGTAGTTTTAAAATCCCCTCGTTTAAACGAGTACTTAGATTTTTATCACCACACTCCCCTTTTGTATGTAGATAATACTAAGAAATTAGCTCTAGCCCATGCCGGTATCTACCCAATGTGGACTATTGATGAGGCTGAAGTTCACGCTAAAGTTATCTCATCAATTTTATCTAATCCAATTAAAGAGAAACTTTTCTTATCTAACATGTATGCTGATCACCCATCCATGTATGAAGAAGAGTTAAAACACCATGACTTAAACTACCACCGCTTTGTGGTTAACTCCTTTACGAGAATGCGTCTTTGCAATAAAGATATGGTACTAGATTATGGCCACTCAGATTGCTCTGTAAAAGAGGCAAGTGAGGACAAGATTTACCCATGGTTTGAGTTTGGAAAGCCAAATTATTACCAAGATACTAAGTACACCTTATTCTTTGGTCACTGGGCAGCACTTAATGCTAAATGCGATAAAGATGGAATTATTGCTCTAGATACCGGTTGTGTCTGGGGAAATGAGCTTACTTGCTATTGTGTTGAGACTAAAAAGAAGTATGCACAGAAGGCTTTAGGCAAGGTTGAAAGACTTAATAACAAGAAGTAAGTTTAAAAGTCGTTTTGATAAGTATTTAAAAGGCACCATCAGGTGCCTTAATTGTTTGTAGAGTTTGGTTTAAAACTTAGTCTTTAACCCAAGTTTCAAAGGTGTAGTCAAAATCACAAGCATCAGAGTGGAAGTGCTCACAATCTTTTTGCACGAAAGGATATTCCTTAAAGTTAGGAAATACGGTGTCCCCTTTGAACTCTTTGTCGATTACAGTTAGATGTAAAACTTTAGCTTTAGGCATAGCTTCTTGATACATACGCGCACCGCCTATTACCATTAAAGTCTCATCACCTACATAGGCCATAGCCTCATCTAAGCTTTTAACTACAACTAAGCCATCAACTTTTTTATCAAAGGTATTACTTACCATGATATTTAAGCGATTAGGTAACACGCGACCAATGGACTCAAAGGTGCGTCTACCCATCACTACAGGGTGACCTGTAGTGATTGCTTTAAAGTGTTTTAAATCCTCAGATAAGTGCCAAGGGATCTGACCTTCATTGCCAATTACAAAGTTCTTAGCAATAGCTACAATTAGCTCTAATCTTGCCATGAGTATTCCTTAAGCTTTGTAGATAAACTCAGGACCTTCCTCATCGTCGTCAAAATCATCAAAATCATCATCTTTTGATGGACGCTCTTCAGGCTCAGTCCAAATAAACTCTTCTGCTTTTGGTTTCTCAGGTGCCTCAAGCTCTTTTTGCTTAACTTCATCTACAAGATCTTGAAGTGCATAGATAAGCTCATTAACACCAGTCTTATTAAGGCCTGAGATCACAAAGGTACGCTCTGGCTTTACTTCAACAGCATCGATAATGCGTTGTAAAGTCTCTTGAGCTTCTTCTTCTGTTCCAAGATCTACTTTATTAGCAACTAACCAACGAGGCTTGTTGTATAGCTCGTGAGCATATTGCTTAATTTCGTTTTCAATTACTTGAACGTTAGCAACCGGATCAGACTCATCTACAGGATGAACGTCTACTAAGTGCACTAACACACGGCAACGCTCTAAGTGCTTTAAGAAACGGTGACCTAAGCCAGCACCTTCTGACGCACCTTCAATTAAACCTGGAATATCCTCAATAACAAAGGAACGACCTTGAGAAGTCTTTACGACACCTAAAGATGGCACTAACGTAGTAAATGGGTAATCAGCAACTTTTGGTTTAGCAGCAGATACAGCACGCACAAAGGTAGACTTACCAGCATTAGGTAGACCTACAAGACCTACATCTGATACTAGTAGCATCTCAAGTTTTAACTGACGACGCTCACCTTTTGTACCATTGGTCTTTTGACGAGGTGCTTGGTTGGTTGCTGACTTAAAGTGGGTATTACCAAAACCATGACGACCACCACGGGCAACGCAAAGTACGTCACCTTCTTTACGAAGATCGCCAATGACCTCACCAGTTGCCACATCAGTTACACGAGTTCCAACAGGAACTTGCAGAATCTTATCTTCACCACGAGCACCAGTACAATCAGCACTACCACCGTTTTCACCACGGCCAGCTTGATGGAATTTAGTAAATCTAAAATCAACTAAGGTATTTAAGTTAGTATCAGCTTGCATGTAGACATTACCGCCGTCACCACCGTCACCGCCATCAGGGCCTCCGCGAGGTACGTACTTTTCACGTCTAAAGCTTACAATACCGTTACCGCCATCACCAGCTTCTACGCGGATTACGGCTTCATCAACGAATTTCACCTTATGATCCTCCAAATTAGATTACAAGATGGCAGCAGGTATGCGCCACTTACTTAAGAATAGATTATTTTAACAGAAAGGAAGTATGTCTTGTGTCTTTTATAGCAGACATTAAAAAGGCCCGCATTTGCGAGCCTTCTATGTGTAATCTTTAATGATTACTGCTGAGTCTCAACAACCTCAACAAACTTGCGGTTCTTTGAACCACGAGTTACGAAAGTAACCTTGCCGCTTGCCTTAGCAAATAATGAATCATCCTTTGCTAAACCAACGTTTGCACCAGCGTGGAAATGAGTACCACGTTGACGAACGATGATGCTACCTGCGGTAACTACTTCACCAGCGTAAGCCTTAACGCCTAGACGCTGACTGTTGGAATCACGGCCGTTACGAACGGAACCGCCAGCTTTCTTATGTGCCATTTATTCCTATCTCCTAATTACTGCTGAATGCCAGTAATTTCTAAGTCGGTGAACCACTGACGGTGACCGGTAACCTTCTGGTGGTGCTTACGACGACGGAACTTAACGATCTTAACCTTCTCGCCACCGTGTGCGCCTAAAACCTTAGCGGTAACCTTAGCGCCAGCTACGTATGGAGCGCCAACCTTAATGTTGGTGCCATCTGATACTAATAGAACTTTGTCTAATTCGATTTCGCTGCCAGTTTGAGCATCGTTGATTAACTCAACGCTTAACTTCTCGCCCTCAGCAACTTTATGCTGCTTGCCGCCGCAAAAAATAACTGCGTACATGCTTAACTCCGTAGGTAATGCAGGAGTTCTTCCTGCCTACAATAAAAACTTTGTGCCCAATACGGGCGATAATGGGTCAATATTTTACAGACAAAATAACAAATTTACAAGTTATTTCTAGAACAACTCGTATGATTAATTGCTGATATAACTTTTCTTAGCTAACGCGATGATGTTTGCGTTAGATGACCACAAAAAGCCCGTAAATTTTAATGCTTATTAATCTTAATTTCAAGAATTTTCTTAAATAATCTTAACTTAAATGATACAATGCTGTGTCCAAAAAGGAATGTGAAGCTTAATACAACTATGGAAACCGTTAAAAATCATTTAGAAGCAGATTTAGAAAAGGTTGAAGAGATCTTATCAAGCGTTTTAACAGGATCAGCCTATGAGGCTAATGTTAACTCCATGTGCTTACATGTAGTCAAAGCTGGCGGTAAGAGAATAAGACCTAGACTTTCTATTTTAACTTTCCATGCTTTAGACGGTAAAAAAGAGCTTCACGAGAAAATGTTAAAGTTTGCCTCCTCTTGCGAGCTTTTACATACAGCAACCTTAGTTCACGACGATGTTATTGATAAGGCATCACTACGTCGTGGCAAACCAACCTTAAACGACATCTCAGGCAACCATGCTGCAGTTCTAGCAGGTGACTACCTATTTACCCGTTGTTTCTTCTGCATCCATGATGTAGATAATCAAAAGCTCTTTAAGATCTTAAATGAGACATTAGCAGCCTTAGTTATGGGTGAAATCAATCAGCTTGATACCCAAGGTAATACTAATATATCCATTGAAGATTACGAAAAGACTATCTACTGCAAGACCGGAGCTTTATTTGAACTTACCACCTCTGGCATTGCCATTTTAAATGACGAAAGTGATGAGATAGTTGAGGCTTTAAAAGAATACGGTAAGCAATTAGGTATTGCTTTCCAAGTGGCTGACGACATGCTAGATTACTCATCATCTACTGAGACTTTAGGTAAGTCCATAGGTGAAGATTTAGAAGATGGCCGTATTACCCTACCTTTAATCTTAGCGCTTCGAGATTGCTCTAAAGAAGATAAAGCCATTCTTGAAAAAGCTATCAAAGATTGTGATTTAGACAAAGTACTAGAGTTTATCCACAAGACCGATTCACTTAATAAGTGCCATGACTTTGCGCTTAAAGCTGTTGAAAAAGCTAAGATGGCATTAAATCTAATTAAAGATAGCGAGTACAAGAACACTTTAATTGAGCTTGCTAAAAAAGCTGCTAATCGATCAAAGTAATACTCTTTCAACATTCATTCTTCTGCTCTTATTTGAATGTAATTCTCAAATAAGCCTTTTGTTTTAACGTATAATTAGTTAAAACTGACTTAAGAGATTGATCATGGATTTTTCTGCTTTAAAAAATCGTTTACCAACTGGAGTATCTGATTTTGCTGAAATCAGACGCTCAAACTGCATTTACGTTGATAAAACGAAGTATGTCTATGATTTGACTCAATCAAGAGCCCCTGTTTTTATATCTCGCCCTCGTAGATTTGGTAAGAGTACCTTAATTTCTACTTTTGAAGAGCTCTTCACACATGGCGTAAAGCCATATGATGGACATGACTCTTACTTTAAAAATCTATACATAGAAGATAAATGGGTTGACGATGGCCAATACCTAATCATGAAATTAGACTTTTCTAGTCTTTTTGTTGGTTCTTGCTCAAGTGGGGAAAAGTTTTTAAATAAATTTTTAGAGGTTCTAAAAAAATTCTGCCTCAAGTTTAACGTACCAATTGAAGAAACAGGCGATCTTGCTACTCTGTTCAATCATATTTTGCAAAATATTCCTAATCGTAGTTTAGTGATTTTGGTTGACGAATATGATTATCCTCTTACAAGAAACATCTGCCATCCTGATGTTTTTGAAGATATTGCAGAAGTTTTAAGAGCTTTTTATCAATGCATAAAATCTAACTCGGGGAAATACCGTTTCATCTTTATTACAGGTATCACAAGATACAAAGATTCTTCTATTTTCACCGCAGGCAACACTATTTCTGATGAATCACAGAATCCAGATTTTGGAGAAATAGTTGGATACACTCGTGATGAGATTAAAAACAACTTTGGTGAAAACCTAAAATATTCAGCTTCTATCTTAAAAAACAAGAATGTAACCGAGGTCATAGAATCAGACATTGAAGAGCTATTAGATGAATTAGCTTCAATGTATGATGGCTATTGTTTTGATAAAAGAATAAAGACACATGTATTCTCAACATGGTCTATTATTAACTTCTTCAGTGATAGTGATGCATCATTTGATAACTATTGGTACGATGGCGGTGGCTTACCAACTATCTTAAGATCTTACTTATTACAGTTAAAAGACAATATTCAGGAAGTACTTAATACAGACAATGTTATTGTTAAAAAGTCAGTTTTTAATAATCCAACAGACTTGGCATCAATGGATGCAAATGTGCTTCTATATCAAACAGGTTATCTAACCTTTGAGAAGATCACTACCACGTCTTGTTTCTTAAAGTTGCCTAATAAAGAGATCAAAGACTCTTTGACTAACCTCTATTTTGAAAATATCTATTTTAACGATAGACAAAGAGAGGCTTTGCAAGATCAAAAGCTAAGCTCTTGCAAAGATGCGCAAGATATCTTTGACTACTTCAACCAAATTTTAAACGCTGTAGATTATGAGCATTATCCTTTAACTCAAGAATCTGCTGTTACTAATTCTCTATTTCTATTCTTCTTAGGCTACTCGATAACTTATCCTAGCGTTAATGTTCATTCTGCAAAAGGCAGAGCAGATCTGATCATTGATGAGAAAGATAGAAGAATAGTTTGTGAACTAAAATATGCTAGAGATGACGGCGAAGTAGATTCTTTACTAGAAGAAGCAGTAAATCAGCTAAAAGATAAAGATTACGGTAATACTGTTCAAAGTCCAACTAACACTATTAAACTTGCTTTAGTCTTTTCTCAAGAACAAAAGAAATTTGTTGTCTTTAAGCAAATCTAATCAACAAGGCCACCTAAATTACTCTAGATGGCCAAAATCTTAATTAGCTAATTATCAAAGAACCTTACACCAAGAACTGGATAAAGGTCGTAATGATAATTGCGTTAAAGAAGTCAATGAATAATGAGCCTACAAGTGGCACCACAAAGAAAGCCTTTGGAGAGTTACCATTTGCAACTGTAAAGGTACTCATATTTGCCATCGCACTTGGGGTAGCGCCCATCGCAAAGCCACACTGACCACATGAAATTACAGCTGCATCGTAATCTTTACCCATTAAGCGGAAGGTTACAAAGTAAGCAAACAATCCCATGATCACAGACTGTACTAAAAGGATGGTAACTAAAGGAATAGCCAAAGCTACAAGTTCCCAAAGTTTCATTGACATTAAAGCCATAGCAAGGAAGTATTGAAGAGCTAAACCACCTGCCATGTTAATAGTGTGCATTGGCACTTTAACATGTCTTAAATCGCAGATGTTACGAATTACAGCTGCAATTAACATAGGACCTAAGTAAGCAGGTAACACCACGCCAATAGACTTGAAGCCTTCAATTACATAATAACCAATACCCATAGCCATGATGAGCATGATTAAGCTTACAAATAAGGTGTGCTCGTCAATAAACTGCTCTTCGTGGGTAAGTTTACCTTCAACGATATCTTCGTTAGTGGTATCAGGCTCGTTGTTAAATTCAACCTTATGACGCTCAATTAACTTCTTACCAACTGGGCCTCCTATCATAGAGCCTGCTACTAGACCAAAGGTAGCTGCTGCAATTGAAATTGCAAGACCAGAGTCTAAGCCATATTGCTCTAAAACAGGACCAAAGGCAGCAGATGTGCCGTGACCACCAGATAGTGAGATAGAACCAGTAGCAAGACCGATTAAAGGATCTAAGCCAAATAAAGAAGCTAAAGTAATACCTACAGTGTTTTGCACACAGATAAAAGCAATTGAAATTAACAAGAAGATGAAAACAGCGATACCACCTTGGTACAAAAGCTTAAAGCTTGCAGTAAAACCAACTGAGGTAAAGAAAGCTGTCATCAATAAGTTCTTTAAGCTTTGATCAAAAGTTAAAGAAAATAAGTTAGCCTCGTGACCAATTAAGGTCAGAATTGAAAAGATAATGCCACCAATTACAGGAGCAGGAATAAAGAAACGTCTTAAAAGTGGGAATACCTTTTTTAGATAATGTCCTAAGACTAAGAGAATTGCTGCAATTGCCAAGGTGATGGTCATATCGCAGTCATAGGTAAACATCATGTTTTCCAAATTTAACCTCACTAGTAGTATTTTTAATGCCGGGGGTTAAGTGTAGTAGCTCTTATTATAGTTATGTTGAGCCTTAATTTGCCTGTGGTGTCTTAATTATCGTAGCTTTAGACACGACAAAGCCTCTTAATTGCTTAAGAGGCCTTAAATTTTTAAGATAAGTGATTACTTATCAGCAAATGGATCATCTAAGTAGATGGTCTGATCACGCTCAGGACCGGTTGATAGAATTGCAACCTTCACGCCTGATACTTCCTCAAGACGCTTAATGTAGTTTTGAGCGTTTGCTGGTAACTTATCCCATGAGGTAACACCGAAGGTTGACTCTGACCAACCAGGCATTGACTCATAAACTGGGGTTACACCTTCGTACTCGTGAGCTGATAATGGAGGTAAAGTGGTTATTGTTCCGTCCTGCATCTTATAGCCAGTGCAGATCTTAACCTCATCCATACCATCTAAAACGTCAAGCTTCATTAAAGCAAGGCCTGATAGAGTGTTGATGGTTACAGCACGACGCATTGCAACAGCATCGAACCAACCAGTACGACGTGGACGACCAGTTACAGCACCGAACTCTTGGCCGCGCTTACGGATGCCTTCACCTACTTCGTCATTTAACTCAGTTGGGTATGGACCGCCACCTACGCGAGTGGTGTAAACTTTAGCAATACCTAGAACATAATCGATATCAAGTGGGCCTGCACCAGAACCAGTTACACAACCACCTGCTACAGTGTTTGATGAGGTTACATATGGATAGGTACCATAATCGATATCTAGGAAAGTACCTTGAGCGCCTTCAAATAAGATCTTCTTATTTGACTTGCGACCTTCTGCTAAGATCTCTGAAACGTCAGCAACCATAGCAAGTAAGCGGTCACGAATTGACTCAATGTAAGTTAAAACAGACTCGTAGCTAACCTCAGGCTCATCATAGTAGTTTTTAAGCATGAAGTTTCTGTAGTCTAAGAGGCTCTTTAAACGTGCCTTAAAGTTTTCCATGTCGTATAGATCGCCTACGCGAACACCACGACGAGCAACCTTATCCTCGTAGCAAGGACCAATACCACGACCAGTGGTACCGATAGCATTCTTACCACGTAACTTCTCAGCGCCCTTATCAATTGCTGGGTGGATTGGAAGTAATAAAGCAGAAGCACCTGATACCTTAATACGGCTTTCAGCATCATCAACACCTGCGCGCTTTAACTCTTCGATTTCCTCGAATAATGCGCCAGGATTTACAACAACACCAGAGCCAATTAAGCATAAGCAGCTCTTGTGTAGAATTCCTGATGGTACTAAACGTACAACTACTTTCTTATCGCCTACAACTAAGGTGTGACCAGCGTTATTACCGCCTTGGCTGCGAACTACGATGTTAGCCTTTGAAGTTAATAGATCGGCGACTTTACCTTTACCCTCGTCACCCCATTGTGTACCAAGCACAATTACATTGTTAGGCATTTTGATTCCTCGTATGGAAAACAATTAAAAAAATCAACCAAACGGATATTATACAAAACTTATGGTAGTTTTGCACCGTTTGAGTCGCCAAAGAACTTAAAGAATTCGCTATTTGGCTCTAGAACTAAAGTATCACGACCTGAGGTCATTGAGTTCTTATAAGCATCCATTGAACGTAAGAACTCAAATAACTTAGGATTTTGTTTGTAAGCATCAGCGTAAATCTTAGTAGCCTCAGCATCGCCTTCACCGCGAAGTGAACGGGCCTGACGCTCAGCCTCTGCAATCTTCACAACCACCTCACGATCTGCATGAGCCTTAATTGCTTCAGCTTCCTTGCGACCTTGTGAACGGTGTAATTTAGCAACTGCATCACGCTCTGCGCGCATACGTTGATAAATTGAGTTTGAAACCTCAGGAGGTAGATTGATCTGCTTGATACGTACGTCCACAATCTTGATACCTAAAGCTTTAGCAGATACACCAATGTCTTTTAAAGCGTTCTGCATCACTTCATCACGCTTACTCTGTGATGAGGTATCAGTAGGAACTACTTGAGCTAGATCTTCAGAGCTGTCAAATGCGTTCTCTTCACTTGCATCATCCTGGCCATTGTTTTGACCTGAGACGATCTCATGAATAGTTAAACGACCGATTTGGCTACGTAATGAGTTGTTAATACGACGACGTAATAACTCCTCAGCCTGCATCTTATTACCACCTGCGGTAGTTAGATAATAAGTACCAGCATCTAAGATCTGCCACTTTACGTATGAATCGATGATCACATCCTTTTTCTCGGAGGTCACAAATCTATCAGCAGATGAGCTAATAGTTTGGATACGCACGTCAAGTGCTTTTACTCTATCGATAAATGGAGCTTTAAAATGTAAACCTGGGGTTACGATATTAAGCTGCTTATCAGAGTTACGTACCACCTTACCAAAACGAGTTACGATACCTACAGTACCCTCGTTGACAACATATAAACTGTTAAAACCAATAAAACCTAGAACTAAAACAGCAATTAAAGCTAGGTTAACTAAAGCCTTATTCATAATTATCTAACTCTCCTTGCATTGGTTGGATAGGTATTGTCACGGCTATTTGATAGCGGTGGATACTTATCATAGTTATTGCTGCTAGTCTGTGAACTTGATTGAGTGTTTACAGAGCTATTTACAGTGCTTGGAGCAGACTCTACTTTGTTCTCTACAGGTAGCTGTGGAGCTGGACCTTGTGGAGGCATAGGTAGATATAAAACAGGGTTAGAGCCTTTTGGAGCATCTAAAATTATCTTATTAGACTTGCCTAAAACTTCCTGCATAGTCTCAAGATAGATACGGGTACGAGTAATATCAGGGGCTGCGTTATACTCAGGTAAAACCTTTTCAAAGCGAGCGACCTCACCTTCAGCCTTTAGGACAACCTGTGATCTGTAACCTTCAGCTTCTTGCTTAATTCTCTGTACTTGACCTTCAGCCTTTGGAAGTACTTCGTTAGCATAAGCTTCAGCCTCACGCTTGTAGCGCTGCTCATCTTCTTGTGCGGCAATGGCATCATCAAAGGCTTCTTTTACTTGATCAGGAGCACGAGCTGGTAAGAAGTTAACATCTACAATGGTAAGACCGGTGTTATATGGCTCAATAATTTGAGTTAATAACTCACGGGTATTTTGACGTACCATCTCACGACCTGAAGTTAGAATATCATCCATTAGAGTATGACCTACAACGTAGCGAAGTGCTGAGTCAGTTGCCTCTAATAAGGTGTTATCAGGATTTACAACAGAGTATAAGTATTTGACAGGATCTGAGATACGGTACTGCACGTCCATTTCAACGATTACTACGTTCTCATCTTCTGTTAGCATGGTGCCAGATGACTGAATGGCACGCACCTGCTCAATATCGATAACATTTACAGTATCAATACCAGAGAATTTCCAGCGCAAGCCAGAATCAACCACGTTGTAAATCTTACCAAAGCGAAGTACTACACCTTTTTCTGCTTCTTTTACAGTGTAAAAGCCTGAGAAGATGTAAAAGCCTACTGCTAAGAGAGCAATTAAAGGAATTAAGCCAAGTGATGACTTTTTCTTAGAACTACTTGAGCGGTTACCGCCATTACCCTTATCACCTAATAAGTCTTTTAAAAACTTAAGGACTACAGCGACGATATCATCACTGCTTTTTCTTTGGTTGTTAGTACGACCCCATGGATCGTTATTTTGCTCAGGGCGCTTATTCTCATTATCTGAGTTATTAGAGCCTGGGGCATTCCAGCCCATTAAATCGCGATTATTTTCCATATGTTTATATATTAACTCACAGAATCAAAATCAAATTCGTTACTTTGTACCCATGGTTTCTTATGAAGCACACAGGCTTTAGATAAGGCACCATTGGTTTTGCTGTCGATAATTGCAGCATCAACAGCGGTAATTTTTACTTTTAACACGCAGTGTCCAGTTTCATCGTAGTACTCGTTATCTACAGCTTTAGCTTGATATAAAAGACTACGTAACTTGCCTAAACTTCCATCAATTCTAGCGTCAAACTCACATAAGTCATTAGTTAAAAGCTCAGAGACTGCCTTTAACAAATTATCAATACCAAAGGAGGTTAGAGCACTAGTATACACACGATGAGGCTTATGGTTTTCATCGTAAATAATTTCATTAGCACTATCAGGTACTAAGTCTGCTTTATTATAAACGATTAAAGTCTTGATATTATCAGCGCCAACTTGTTTTAATACCGCATCCACAGCTTCAATGTTAGCCTCTTTGTGCTCATCTGAGGCATCAACAATGTGCAGCAAAAGATCAGCTTGCGCGGTTTCTTCTAAAGTACCTCTAAAAGCTGCGACTAAATCATGAGGTAAATGACGGATAAAACCTACAGTATCTGCAAAAACTGCCTTACCAATAACGGGAATTTCTACAGTTCTTAAGGTTGGATCAAGTGTTGCGAACAATTGATTAGCTGCGTAAACGTCAGAATTAGTTAAAAGATTAAATAAGGTTGACTTACCAGCGTTGGTATAGCCTACGAAAGATACTACCGGAATGGAGTTTTTCTTACGCTGTGAACGGTTCTGCTCACGGCGAGAGGCTACTACTTCTAAATCTTTTTTAATGGCGGTAATGCGTTCACGTAGGGCACGTCTATCAAGCTCAATCTGGGTTTCACCAGGACCGCCACGCATACCAAAACCACCTTTTTGTCTTTCAAGGTGGGTCCAACCACGAACCAGTCGTGCTTGCTCATATTGAAGCTGTGCTAGTTCTACTTGAAGTTTACCTTCATAAGTACGGGCACGCTGAGCAAAGATAGTTAGAATTAAAGCGACACGATCCATAACTCTAACCCCAAAAGCTTTTTCTAGATTGCGCTCTTGAGCTGGAGTTAATTTATTGTTGAAGATGACAACTTGTGCATCATAGGCTTTGACTGCATCGGCAATTTCGACAACCTTGCCAGAGCCTACGAAGGTACTAGGATCGGGAGATTCGCGCTTACAACAAACGCAATAAACTACATCTCCTCCACCGGACTCGGCAAGGAGTTGTAGTTCTTTTAAATCTTCTTGTGATTGGTTCTGAGGTAACTCAACATGCACAAGTAGTGTTGAGCCTAAAGACTCAAACTCTTTTTCTTGCATTGAATATTATCTCAAAAGGATTTTACTGCTCTTGAGCAGGAGCTTCCTCAGCTTTGTCCTCAAAAGTGGTGATGTTTACAGCTTTTGCAGGAACGATGGTAGAGATAGCGTGCTTGTAAACCATCTGACTTACCTGGTTCTTTAATAGAACTACGAACTGGTCAAATGACTCAACAGTACCTTGTAACTTAATACCGTTTACAAGATAAATTGATACAGGAATACGCTCTTTGCGAAGTGCGTTTAAGTATGGATCTTGAAGTGACTGGATCTTGTTAGCCATAATATTAAAATGTCCCTAAATTGTTGTTATAAAACGGGAGCTCATTGCAAATAGCAAGGTAATGCCTTCTTACGAGCACTTTTACTATCTACTATTTTGCTATCGTTTAGTATTTCAAAGTTGCGTTAAATAAATCTTACTAAACTGTGTAGATGTCTTAACTTACCTAGGTTTAGTTATTACCTTATTTTATCAACAAAATTTAACAAATTGTAAGAGTTTTTTTATGAAATTACACAAATTTCCCATTTTTGATCAAATTTCTTAAAACCTTACCCAATCGACTTGGCTAGAGGTTGTGCTCGGCACGGTAATCTGAAATTTTAGTTTTTAGCTCATCACAAATAAAGTCAAGGCCAGATTTGATCTCCACATCACCTGCGTAGATTTGACGGAGCATGCCTGCATAAGGCCACCAAATTAAATACATCTCAGGTGTGTTAGGCATATACTCATTGCGCGTAAACTGGGTTTGCACCGCTTGCACAATTTCATTGTTGTAAAGCTCTGGATCGTCTTTAGTGATTAACAAAGCTGGAGGTGCGCCGTTTAAATCAAAGCTAATCTTAGCGTACTTTGGCTGATTTAGAAACATGGCAAATTGGCGACAGGCATCAAAGTGCTTTGAGTATTTGTTAATTACATAGGCACGTACACCATTAAAGCCAGATAAGTAATTACCATTAGGAAGTTTTGGCAAAGGAGCAGCTCCAAACTTCATGCCCTTTTGCATGAAGGCTTTAGCATCCCAAGGCCCGGTCACAACTGATCTAACCTTACCGCTTGTAAAGTTATCAACTAAGTTGAAGATGGACTCATGTTTACCTTGAGTATCAGCTAAGATATGGTACTGTGAGTACAAATTCTTCATGTAATTTACAGCATTCATGGTCTCTTGAGTATTAAGGCCTAAATCATAAGTGTTGTAAGAACATTCAGAATTTTTAGAAAAGACATAACCACCAAAGGCTTTGATAAATGGATAGGCGTAGTAGAGATCATCAAGCTTAGCAACAAAGCCATAGGTTTCACCATGAGTCTTTTGATAAGTGTCCTCATTATATTGAGCGTACTCTTCAAAGGTCTCAAAAGGCTTTTTAATGTAGTTTTTGTTGTAGAAAACAATTAAGTTTTCGACTGTCTTAGGAATACCGTAAACCACACCTTTGTAGGTTACAGCATCGACTGCTGAGGGTAAAAACTTGCTCTTTTCAGCTTTTGTTAAATCCACAGGAACAATTAGATTTTCTTGAGCTGCAAAGCTTATCTGATCATGAGGAAAAACCATCATGTCAGGGGCAACGCCGGCAGGTCCATCTAAGCGCAGTTTTTCTATAGTATAGATGTAGGATTTAACTTCTTCAACATTAACCTTAATACCGGTTTGTTTTTCAAAGTCATGAGCAGCTTCTTTGATACCGACAGATTTTAGATTATCTTCTAAAACGGTAATTTCAATGGCTTGTGCCACCCCATAATTTAGGCACAAGAGAGAGAATAGCGTTGTGATGGCAAGTTTTCTAATATTCATAAGCAAAATCACTTAATGATTTTCTATAATGACACAGTTGTTTTTATTTATATGAATAATCTAACTTATTTTTATCAATAAAAACAAAGGCAAAATTCACTTTGCCTATGAATATGTTATACAGAGCTAATTTTGGTGTATTTTTAAATATACAATTAAGAAACAATTGCGTATGTTAGAGGTTGTTTTCTAAGCGATAGTCTTTAATACTTTGCTTAATTTTAGAAGTTACAAAATCAAGACCTGATTTAATCTGAGCTTCATTGTTGTAGATCTGCCCGAGCATCGCTGAATATGGAAGCCATACTTGTGCCATCTCTGGAATGTTTGGCATATACTCGTTTCTGTCAAATTGAGTATAGATTGCTTTAATGATTTCATTGTCAAAAAGCTCGGGATCGTCTTTGGTAATGGCTAAAGCAGGAGGAGCTCCGGTTAAATCAAAGCGAATTTTGGCATATTTTGGCTGGTTTAGAAACATTGCAAATTGACGGCAGGCATCATAGTTTTTAGACCACTTGTTAATTACATAGGCACGCACACCATTAAAGCCTGACATATACTTGCCATTAGGAAGTTTTGGCAAGGCGGCTACACCAAATTTTACATCTTTATCCATGCAAGCACGAATAGCCCAAGGACCTGTGATAATCGAGTGAGCATTGGTACTTAAGAAGTAATCAAGCATGTTAAAGATAGTCTCATGCTTGCCTTTAGTATCAAAGGGGATATGGTAGTGATCGTTTAAATTCTTCATGTAATTGACAGCATCTAAACTTGCTTGGTTATTTAAACCAAAGTCATCGATGTTGTAGCGACCTTCTTCGTTTCTACCAAAAACATAACCACCAAAGGCTTTGATAATAGGATAGGCAAAATAGAGCTCATCTAATTTGGCAACAAAACCATAGCTACCGCCATCAGTTTTCTCCCAAACCTCTTCGCTGTAATTAGTGTACTCTTCTAAAGTCTCAAAAGGCTTTTTGATGTAGTTTTTGTTGTAGAGAACAACCAAGTTTTCAACAGTCTTAGGAATGGCGTAAACTTGGCCTTTATAGGTTACAGCATCAAGTGCTGATGGCAAAAACTTAGATTTTTCAGCTTTATTTAAATCAAGTGGAGAGATTAGACCTTCTTGAGCAGCAATACTTACCTGATCATGAGGAAGTACCATCATATCCGGGGCAGTGCCAGCAGGTCCATCTAAGCGTAACTTTTCAATGGTATAAACGTAGGTGTGAGTTTCAATGACATTAACTTTAATGCCAGTTTGCTTTTCAAAGTCACGAGCTGCATCTTGAATACCTACGGCTTTTAAACGATCTTCAAGGACAGTAATTTCAACAGCACTTGCAGTTTGGACAAGCGCTAAAGGCAAGGGGATTAAGGCAAATAGTTTAGCAAGTTTTTTAATATTCATAAGCACTCTTCGTGTTTAACACCGATACTTACCTATTCAAATGCTTTGTTTAAAACAAAAGAAGATAAGTATCTTCATACCTCATCTGTTCTCAAGAATGTAAGTGTTTACAACTAATTATTGCTGACTATTTTTATAATGGACTAGCTATAGTATTTTGTTTTATAGTTTTGTTTTTTATTATTTTTTTGTATTAAGTTTCTAGCTAGTCATTGAAGATCTTACGGCCACCTTTATAGTGAGGATTTTCAATACCCTCTTCTATTGGATAGTTCTCGTTACCTTCAAACATTTGTTTTAAAGTTTTAGCAGCAGTTGGCCATACATCTGACATCTGTCTAATGTTTGGCATAGCTTCATTGTACTTTGATTGCTCGACAAATGCTTGCAATAGTTTATCATTTTTAAAAGCTGGATCATCAATTACTGCTTTAACCACTGGAATTTCACCTGAGGCTAAATAACGCTGCTTAGAGTATCTATATGATCCTAAGAACTTAGCAAACTCTAAAGCAGTCTCGTAATTTTTTGACCACTTAGAGATGGCATAGCTTCTAATACCGTTAAAGCCTGACATGTGCTTATTATTTGGTAAAAATGGCAAAGGTGCAATTCCAAAGTTAATCTTTGCTTTTTTAACTTTCTCAACTGACCAGGTGCCAGAGACCATGGCATCGACGCGACCTTGTAAAAAGTAATCTAGGACATTGAGCATAGTCTGTGAAGAGCCTTTGACCATTTGTGGCACAAAGTTTCTTTGATAAACTGAGCGCAAATACTTATATGCGGTGATCGCACCTTCATTATCTAAGCCATAATCCTCACTTTTGTACTCACCATACTGATTTCTGCCATAGCAGTAACCACCGTAAGCATGCACAATTGGATATGCATAATACAAGTCATCTAATTTCATGACAAAGCCAAGATTATTAGGATGCTCTTCTTTTACCTTTTCAGCATATGCAAAGTAATCTTCTAGATCAGTAAATGGCTTTTTAATCTTATCTTTGTTGTAAAAAAGAGCTAAGTTTTCTAAAGTTTTAGGTACACCATAAGTATTACCATTGTATCTAACAGCTTCAATAGCTGTAGGGATAAACTCATCTTGCTCTTTTTGAGAAAAATGAATTGGCTCTAACATTCCCTCTTCAACGGCTGAACCTATCTGATCGTTTGGCAGTAATAAAAGATCAGGACCGTTACCTAAAGGACCGTCTAAACGTAGTTTTTCTAAAGCATAGATGTAAAACATCTCTTTGAAGACCACCTTCACATCATGATTTTTCTCAAAATCATCAGCTGCTTCTTTTAAAAACTCTGACTTACCATTATCTTCCCACACCACTAGATCGGTGGTTGCAAAGCTTGGGGTAGTTAAAGTTAAAAGCGCTGAGGCTAAGGTGATTTTAGTGGTGTTCTTTATAATTTTCTTCAAAGACATAGTGTAGTAATGCTCTAATACTTTTTATATTTTTAGTTAAGTTCGCAGTTAACTGCAATAATTTGATATCACCAAATGACAATGGTGTTACCTATAAGTATAGATACAAATCTTTGATTTGGCGAAAATTATCTAGTATTCGATACGAGCTTTGCGATGTAGCTCAAAGGCTTCACTTGGATAAGTATTTTCAAGTAAGGATTGAGCGTCCTCGTTTACCAAAACTTCTTTTTCAAAAATAAAGCGCAAAGCTTTAGCATAAGGGCGCCAAATGTAGCTCATAAGAGGGGTATTCGGAATAGCTTCATTACGTAGGGCTTGCTCAATAAAGACCATTAAATATGGATCATGATAATCAGACTCTTCACGAATAGCTTCAACGGCAACTGGTATTTCACCTGTGACGCGATAACGCAGACGAGCGTATTTAGGTTGATTTAAGAAATAAGCAAAACGCACTGCTTCTTTGACATTATTGCAATACTTAGAGATGGCATAAGCACGAATTCCATTAAAGCCAGACATATCATGGCCATTTGGCAGTTTTGGAAGTGGGGCTACGCCAAAGTTCATTCCCTGTTGCAGTAAATACACCATATCCCAGGTACCTGAGATCATGGCTGCAGCCTTACCTTCAGTAAAAAGCTTACGTAGTTCTTGTAAATGGGTACGATTACCTTGAATTACCTTAGGCACTAAGCCTCGCTTGTAAATACTTTGGATGTACTCAATAGCTTGCAAAGCCTCATCTGAGCCTAAACCATAGCTTGCGTAATTTACTCTATGCCCATCACGAGTTGATCCGAAAACATAACCACCATAGGCTTTAATAATCGGGTAGACTTGGTATAAATCATCAAATTTAGCGACAAAGCCTAAAGAGTCTTTATGTTGTCGCCTTGAGTTCTCTGCGTAGTCTAAGTACTCTTCTAAATACTGATAAGGATGGTCAAGTTTTTCTTTGTTGTAGAAAACTACCATGTTCTCTAAAGAATACGGAATAGCATAGATAAGCTCATTGTAAGTAACCGCATCGACAGCATTTTGTAGAAAATCCATTTGATGAGAGTAACTCATAGAAATTGGAACGATAAGCTGATCTTCTGCGGCCACTCCGATTTGATCAGCTGGTATCGCAATTAAATCAGGGCCTTTTCCAGAAGGGCCATCTAAACGTAAGTGATTTAGTGCTTGGACAAAGGTTTTCTCTTGCACAATCACATTGACGTTAAATTGTTCTTTATAATCAGTAATTGCCTGTTCAAGACCTATAGATTTACCTTCATCTTCCCAAACAATTAAGGTGGTGTTATTAGCAAAAGCTTTAGTACTTGTTAAAAGATTAAAGGCAATAAAAAGGATAAATGCGCTAAAGACAAGAAGAGTGTTAACTAGGAGAGAGGTGCTCTTAGAAATGGTGTTTGTTTGTATTAAAAGTGCCTTACCTACACCTTTATTTACACTTAGTTGAGCCATGCGGTGTTTCTTCAATTAAGTCTAATGACTTTTTATTCCTATGTTTGTAGCTTTATTGTTTTAGTTATCTTTTGGCAAATTACTTTGCTCTTATGTTTATTTGATTGTTGTTCGATTGTTTTTCTGTATATTATTTTATCCTAAATAATTGATTTTAGGAAATTTTCAAATAAGTGTAAAGGCTTGATACAGCGTTATTTGAGGCTATTTTACAAAGGATTTCGACGGAATTTTTAGGACTAGATCGTATTTTTTGTAAATTATGCTGAGAGTGTAACAGGTCAATCTCTGGCGTTATTTAAAAGTTTTTAAATCACTCGTATTATGCAGTCATTGGCGCAAGCTGCTTGTTAGTGGTCC